>JAIEPP010000608.1 GCA_019748335.1 Xanthobacteraceae bacterium | reverse complement strand
GTCCAGTCGCCGACCAGCGTCTGAAACACCAGCAGCGGCCCCGGCAGTACATAGGGCTGGATGTCGTTGATGCGAACCACCGCCTCCCACGCCAGCAGGCCCGCCGCCAGCACGACGACGGGAAGCACGATGCGGCCGAGGTTCTGGAGCGAACTCATACGCCCGACAGCCCCGCATAAGACGGCGACAGCGCCTTCGAGACTTCGCGGCAATAGGCGGCGTAACCAGCCGACATCCGGAAATCTTCCACCCGAGGCTCCGGCGTGTCGATGCGAAATTCGCTCGAGATGCGCCCCGGCCGCGACGTCATTACCACCACGCGCTGCGACAGATAGACCGACTCGAACACCGAATGGGTGACGAAGATGACTGTCTTGTGCAGGTTGCGCCACAGCGCCAACAGGTCGTTGTTGAGCCGAAAGCGCGTGATCTCATCGAGCGCGGCGAACGGCTCGTCCATCAAGAGAATATCCGGATCGGTAACCAGCGCCCGCGCCAGCGACACCCGCATCTTCATGCCGCCGGACAGTTCGCGCGGATAGGCATCGGCGAAGTCGGCAAGCCCGACCTGCGCCAGCGCCTCACCGACGCGCTCGTCCGCTTCCCTCCCCGGCACGTGCGAGAGTTTCAGCGGCAGCCGGACGTTTTCCCGCACACTCGCCCACGGCATCAGGGTCGGCTCCTGGAACACGAAGCCGATGGAATGCCGCCCCTCGGCTTGGCTGGCGCGACGGGAGACGCTCACCTCGCCCGAACTCGGCGTGGCGAGCCCCGCGATCAGCCGCAGCGCGGTCGATTTTCCGCAGCCGGAAGGCCCGAGCAGGGAAACGAATTCGCCGCTGACGACATCGAGATCGAACGGTCCGAGCGCGGCGACGCCGTTGTCGTAGACCTTGGTCGCGCCGCGAAGCCGCACCGCGAGGCCCGACGCGCCAAACTCGGTCTCGGACAAAGCCGGCCCCGCCATCGCTTCAGTTCTTCGGCCGCAGATTGAGACCGACGCCCTTGTTGGCAAAGCGCAGCGTGTAGGCCTTGCGGTAATCGACATCGCGCTTGACCACGCCAGCCCGCACCATCTTGTCGAAGAAACCCGCCATCCGCGCATCGCTCATGGCGCCGATGCCGTCCCTGATTGTATCGCCGGAATCGACGATGCCGTATTCCTTCATCTTGCCGAGCGAATAGGCCAGCAATTCGTCGGTCATTTCCGGATTCATCTTCTTGATCATCGCGTTCGCCGGCTTGTTGTCGCCGTAGAGATAATTGTACCAACCGATCACGGATGCATCGACGAAGCGCTGCACCAGGTCAGGCTTCTTGTCGACGACGTCGGTGCGGGTCTCGATCAGCGTCGAATAGGCACTCCAGCCGTAATCAGCCATCAGCAGCACGTTGGGCTTGAAGCCCGCGGCCTTTTGCACCGCATAGGGTTCGGAAGTGACATAGCCCTGCATCGCGCTCTGCTTGTTCACGATGAAGGGCTGCGGGTTGAAAGTGTAGGGCTTCACCCGGCTCTCGCTGAAACCATATTCGGACTTCAGCCACTGGAAGTAACTCGCCAACCCTTCCTTCGACACCAGCAGCGTCAGCGGCTTCAGGTCCTCGAGCTTGCCGATCTTGACTTCGGGGTGGGTCAGCAAGACCAGCGGATCCTTCTGGAACATGGCGGCGACGGTCACCAGGGGCACCTTGTTGGTCACCGCGTCGAAGGATTGCAGCGTGTTGGCGCTCATGAAGAAGTCGAGCTTGCCGGCGGTCAGCAGCATGCGGTTGTTGGTGTTGGGACCGCCCGGCACGATCGTGACCTCGAGCCCGTATTTCTGGTAGGTGCCGTCGGCGACCGCCTGGAAAAAGCCGCCATGCTCGGCTTCCGCGACCCAGTTGGTTCCGAACGAAACCTTGTCGAGGGTCTCCGCGCGGACGGGCAGCACGGCGGTCAGCGCCAACAGACCCGCGGTTAACGCTCGCGGCAAAAAGGCCGGGTTCATGGTTGGACTCCGTCGATCGTTCTGGCCCATGATGGGATTCTATGGACGTGGATCACGTCCCCGGGGAGGTGTCCAAGCGTGGATTGCGTCCCCGGAATTCTTAACAAACTAATCCGCAAATTCATCCAAAGAAACGCTTCGCTTGATGGCCTCCCCCGTTCCGCCCCGCGACTGGACCGACATTCACTGGCCGGACATCGACCCGGCCGAGGCCGCGCGCTGGATCGCGGTGCTGCCGCTGGCCGCGACCGAGCAGCACGGCCCGCATTTGCCGCTGGAAACCGATGTCCTGATCGGCGAGGCCTATCTGGCGCGGGTCCGCGAGCTATTGCCCCCGACGATCCCCGCCACCTTCCTGCCGATCCAGCCGGTCGGCATTTCCACCGAGCATACCGATTATCCGGGCACGCTGACGCTGCCGACCGAGGTGGCGCTGCGCGCGTGGATGGCGCTTGGCGAGAGCGTCGCGCGCGCCGGCATCCGCAAGCTGGTGATGGTGACGAGCCATGGCGGCAACAGCGCTGCGATGATGCTGGTGGCGCAGGATTTGCGCGCGCAATACGGGCTTCTCGCCGTCACCACGAGCTGGTTCCGGTTCGGCGTGCCCGACGGATTGTTCGCGGCGGAAGAACTGCGCCACGGCATTCACGGCGGCGCGGTGGAAACCTCGATCATGCTGGCGCGCTATCCGCAAACCGTGCGCAAGCAAGCCATCGCCGATTTCCGTCCCGCCAGCATCGCCATCGAGAAAGAATTTCGCTGGCTCTCGACGCAACGGCCGGCGCCGTTTGCCTGGCAGGTCCAGGACCTGCACCCGAGCGGCGCTGCCGGCGATGCCACCAAGGGCTCCGCCGAGAAGGGCGAGCAACTGCTCGATCACGGCGCGCGGGCGTTCTGCGAATTGCTTGCCGATGTCGATAACTTCGACGTGATGAGGCTGGCAGCCGGCCCGAATAAATCTCCCAAGTAACTGTATTAACTACGAAATAATCGACATATCGAATCCCCGTCGCGGGATTCGAACCGGAATCGAACAGCCTCCGTCCAACTGGCATGCGGACCACAATGGCCGCTCAAAACCGGATGGAGTTTCCAATGTCGATCAAGACCAAGTTTGCCGCGCTCGCTCTCGCCACGCTTGCCGTTACCGGCACGATCGCTTCCACCACTACCCAGGCACAAGCCAAGCCGATCGGCTGGGGCTGGGGTGTTGGAGCCGGCCTCGTCGGCGCCGCCATCGTCGGCACCGCCATCGCCGCCAGCAACGACGGCTACTACGACGGCTATCGCCGCTGCGGCTGGGTTCGCCAGTTCGACGCTTACGGCAACTACATGGGCCGCGTCCGTACCTGCGGCTACTGAGTAACCCGCGGTTGCCGGGTAACCTGCGGTTACTGGGTAACCTGCGGTTACTGAGTTGATCGACTGAATTTGGTTTCTGTTTGAGAAGCGTTTCTTCAAGCAAACCAGACTGAACGACCGAGCACTATTTCGCTCAAAACGCTTCTCACGTGGATCCTGCGTCCGGCACGGGCGCCTCATCCACCCCGTGCCGAACCCGACCCGCCCGGTTGTCCCCCCGGGCGGGTCAACTTTTTTGGCCGGCCGAAAGCCTCGAATGGATGCTCACCCCAGCGTGGATTTCGATCCTGGCTGGCCGCAGCGTTGCAAAACTGTCACCGACCGCTGCCATCCAGCAGGTGCGCCATTTGGTCGTGTTGCTGTTGCGAATTACTTGCATTAAGAGTTGGGAATAGACGATGGATTACCCCGATCTGGCTTGGACCGGGAGAATCACGAGAATCCGACCGGGGGCGGCGGGGTTGATGACTTCATTTCTTGGGTGGCGGCAGGCCTTCAAATCTGGCGTGATGATCGGCAACCACCGATTCATTCCAGCCGGAATCCGCGCCATGGGCCGTAGCCGTCACTCCCTGCAGCAAGCCCTGGCCGTCGCGGCATTTGGCGCGCTAGCGCTTGGCGGCGACGCCGCTGCAGCCGACATAACGCTCAAGGCGCCCTATCTGCAGCCGGCGTTCGACTGGAGCGGATTTTATATCGGCGGACACACCGGCTACGGCCGGGGCACGTCAAGCGTAGCAATTGCCGATCCCGACATCGCCACGACGAGCAAGGTGGTCAGCGGCCTGATCGGCGGCGTACAGGCCGGATATAACTATCGGTTTTTCTCGGGGCTGCTGGTCGGTGTCGAGGCCGATGTTTCATTTCCGAATTATCTGCCATCGAATCACGTGGTCTCCAGCATCACGACCGCACGGTCGGATGTTCAAGAACGATGGGATTATTTCGGGACCGCACGCGGCCGCGTCGGCTACACCAGCGGCCGATGGCTCGCTTACGCCACCGGCGGTCTCTCCTGGGCCGGAGAACGCTTCCTCAATACGCCCGTTGTCGGCGACGACGAAAAGCGCACCCACATTCGCCCGGGCTGGGCCGCCGGCGCCGGCGTGGAATATGCCTTTGCGCCGCACTGGAGCGTAAAGCTCGAATATCTCTATACGCAGTTCGGAAAGGCCGACATCCGCTTCCCGTCCGGAACGCAATACAGCTCGGCGCTCGACTTCCAGTCGCTGCGCATCGGCCTCAACCGCAAGGTCGATTGGCCGGGCACGCCGGGCTGGACGCCGAAGACCGCGCTGACCGATACCGAATCCGACCGCTGGGAAATTCACGGCCAGACCACGTTTATCGGACAGGGCTATCCGTCGTTTCGCGCGCCCTATAGTGGCCCGAACAGCCTGACGCCGGCGCCGCAAGCGCAGCAGACCTGGAGCAATAGCCTCTACCTGAATGCCCGGCTCTGGGAGGGCGGCGAAGTCTATTACAATCCCGAACTGCTGCAGGGATTCGGGCTGAACAACACGGTTGGCGCCGGCGGTTTTCCCAACGGCGAAGCGCAGAAGTCCGACTTCCCCTACCCGCACTACAACACGTCGCGGCTGTTCCTGCGCCAGACCTTCGGCTTCGGCGGCGAACAGGAAGCGCTCGCCAGTTCGCCATTCCAACTCGCCAGCAAGGTCGACGTTTCGCGCCTGACGCTGCAGGCCGGCAAGTTCTCGGTAACCGACCTGTTCGACGGCAACGCCTATGCGCGCGATCCACGCAAGGATTTCATGAACTGGTCGCTGTGGTCATCCGGCGCATTCGACTACGCCGCCGACAAGCTCGGGCTGGGCTACGGCGTCGCCGCCGAACTCAACCAGAAGCAATGGGCGCTGCGCACGGGCTATTTCCTGATGGACGCGGAATCGAATTCCAACAATTTCGATACCAAAGTGCCTCAGCGCGGCGAATATGTCGTGGAGCTGGAGACGCGCTATCAGCTGTTCTCGCAGCCGGGAAAATTGCGCACTATCGCCTGGCTCAACAGCGCCAATGCCGGAAGCTATCGCGACACGCTGAACAATCCGGCGCTCAATCTCGATATTTCGCAGACCCGCACCGGCCGCATCAAGTTCGGCTACGTCATCAACCTCGAACAGGCCGTGACCGACGACATCGGCTTGTTCGGCCGCTGGAGCTGGAACGACGGCAAGACCGAAATCATGGCCTTCACCGACATCGATTCCTCGCTCGCGATGGGCACCTCGATCAAGGGCACCAAATGGGGCCGGCCCGACGACGTGATCGGCATCGGCGGCGCGTTCAACGGGCTGTCGCGCGATCATCGCGATTTCATCGCGGCCGGCGGCCTCGGCCCGCTGATCGGCGACGGTGCACTCAACTATCGCCGCGAACGGGTGCTGGAAAGCTATTATGCGCTGGCGCTCAACAAGGCGTTCACTTTCACGGCGGATTATCAGCTGATTACCAACCCCGCCTACAACGCCGACCGCGGCCCGGTCCACGTCTTCTCCGGCCGCTTCCACGGCGAATTCTAGCGCTCGATCGTGCGCACCGGGAGATCATCCCGAACGCTATGTAAGACACCGGAATTCGCCGAACTACATCGTCGGCCTCGGCTATTCATTCCGGTTCGACGATCTGTTTCGCACGCCGGCGCGCTGAACCACCTCTGCTGCCGGATGGCTTCTATCCGGTGTTGTCGGTTTCGGACGCCAGTACCTTGTCGATACGTCGGCCGTCGAGATCGACGATCTCGAAACGCCAGCCACCGACCTCGACGTGTTCGCCGACGCTCGGTATGGCGCCAAATTGCTGCAGCAGGAATCCCGCCATCGTCTGATACTGGCGCGAAGGCGGCAGGGTGATCCCCAGCAGCGCGGCGAACTCGACGGCGGGCATCCAGCCCGAGATCAGATACGATCCGTCGTCGCGTTTGACGGCCGCCTGTTCGGGCGGTCCTTCTTCGGTATGGAAACCTCCGACGATGGATTCCAGAATATCCGCACTGGTCACGACGCCCTGGAAGACGCCGTATTCGTCATGCACCAGCCCCATGTGCACGGCGGAATCGCGCAGGATGGCGACCACATCCCGCGCGTCGAGGAATTCGGGAATGACCGGAGCTTCCCGAACCAGTTTTCGGATATCGGGAGTCTCGCCCGACAGGTAACTATCCAGCATGTCCTTGGCCTGGACAATGCCGAGTGCCGCGCCGGGGTCCTTGTCGAAAACGACGAACCGGGAATGATTGCTGCCGGTCACGGTCGAACGAATGACTTCCGGAGCATCCGTCAGGTTGATCGTACTCACTTCGTGACGCGGCGTCATGACGGCGCCGACGGGAAGATCGCCAAGACGCATCACGCCGGCGATCATTTCCTTTTCACCGGGCTCCAGCACGCCGGCATTCTCGGCCTCGACCACCAGGGTCCGGATCTCGTCTTCGCTGACCTTGGCTTCCGCATCGCCGCGTTGACCCAGCAACCACAACAGTCCTTTTCCCGAGCGATCCAGCAGCCACACCAGCGGCAGGGAAATCCGCGACAGCAACGTCATATAGGGTGCAACACGAACGGCGACCGCCTCCGGATCGCGCAGGGCGATCTGCTTTGGCACCAGTTCGCCGACGATGAGCGAAGCATAGGTGATGACACTCACCACCACACCGACGCCTACCGCATCGGCCAGACCTCGCGACAATCCGAGTTCGGTCAAAAAATTCGTCAACCGCAGGCCGAGGGTCGCACCGGAAAACGCGCCGGAGAGTACGCCGATCAGCGTGATCCCGATCTGGACCGTGGAGAGAAATTTTCCGGGATCCGAAGCCAGCGCCAACGCGCGGCGGGAACCTGTAACGTTCTTTTCAACCAGCGCCGCCAGCCGGGCCGGCCGCGACGAAACGATGGCGAGTTCCGACATCGAAAGCAGGCCGTTGATGACGATCAGGACCGTGACGATCCCGAGTTCCAGATAAAGCATTGTCTCGTTTCTTGCGGGTTGTCATTTCAGCATCGTTCAAGGCTTAGCAGAAAAACGGCCGCCATGCGCCGGCAGATCCGGCGCGCCACTCTCACAACGTCATTGCGAGGAGCGAAGCGAGGCGGCAATCCATCGCGCAACGCAGAGGAAGACTGGATTGCTTCGCAGAGCCTGTCATCGGGCGCGCATTCGCGCGACCCGGTGGCTCGCAATGACGTGGAGAGAATCGAAATGATTTCACCCCGCCGGCTGGAACGAATCCGCCCGCGCCATCGCCCAGGCCTCGCGGAAGCGAGCATCGGCGGTGCCGTCGATCAACTCGCCCGGACGCAGCGATGGATAGAGCTTCGCGAACGACAGCACATCGGTGGTCGAACTGCGCTGCGAGAAATGAACCGGCCGGATATCCTTGGGATGTTCGAGGCCCGCGGCGGCGAGCAATTCGGTCAGCGCATGCAGCGTCGCATGGTGATAGTTGTAAACCCGATCGATCTTGTGCGGCACGACCAGCGCGCGGTTGCGCGAGGGGTCCTGCGTCGTGACCCCGGTCGGGCAGCGATCGGTATGGCAGCTCAGCGACTGGATGCAGCCCAGCGCGAACATGAAGCCGCGCGCCGAATTGCACCAATCGGCACCGATCGCCATCGCGCGCGCCATGTCGAAGGCGGTCGCGATCTTGCCGGAGGCGCCGATCTTGATGCGGTCGCGCGCATTGATGCCGATCAGCGCGTTGTGGACGAAGTTGACGCCCTCGCGCATCGGCATGCCCAGATGGTCCATGAATTCCAGCGGCGCCGCGCCGGTGCCGCCCTCGTTGCCGTCGATGACGATGAAATCGGGATAGATCCCGGTTTGCAGCATCGCCTTGCAGATCGCGAGGAATTCCCAGGGGTGACCGATGCACAGCTTGAACCCGGCGGGCTTGCCGCCCGACAGCCTTCGCATCTCGCCGATAAAGGCCATCATCTGCAGCGGCGTCGAAAACGCCCGGTGAAACGCCGGCGAGATGCAGTCCTCGCCCATCGCCACGCCCCGGATTTTGGAAATCTCCTCCGAGACCTTGGCCGCCGGCAGCACGCCGCCATGGCCGGGCTTGGCGCCCTGGCTGATCTTGAGTTCGACCATCTTGATCTGGTCGTCGCTCGCTACGCGCGCGAACTCCTCCGGGTTGAAGGTGCCGTCACGGTTGCGGCAGCCGAAATAGCCGGAGCCGACCTCCCAGATGATGTCGCCGCCGTTCTCGCGATGATAGGGGCTGACGCCGCCCTCGCCGGTGTCGTGCGCGAAGCCGCCCTTTTTGGCGCCGGCATTCAGCGCGCGCACAGCATTCGGACTGAGCGCGCCGAAACTCATCGCCGAGATGTTGAACACCGACGCCGAATACGGCCGGGTGCAATCGGGGCCGCCGATGGTGATGCGGAATTGCTCCTGGGCATGCGGCTTCGGCGCCACCGAATGGTGCATCCATTCATAGCCCTCGCGATAGACGTCTTCCTGGGTGCCGAACGGCCGCTTGTCGAGCACCATCTTGGCGCGCTGATAGACGAGCGCGCGGGTGTCGCGGCTGAACGGCATGCCGTCCTTTTCGCTCTCGAAGAAATACTGGCGCATCTCGGGCCGGATCTCTTCGAGCAGGAAACGGATATGCGCGGAGATCGGATAATTGCGCAAAACGGCGTGGCTCTTCTGCATCAGGTCGCGAAGGCCGAGCAACGTCAGCGCGCTGAAGATCACGATCGGGATCAGCACCACTTCCCATATCTTCGGGTTATGGTCGAATATCCCGACACCGAGCAGCAAGGCCGTGACCACGGCGCAGATCGTCAGCACGATGAAGCGTGGCGAGAACGGAAGCAGCAGCGTTTCCATAAAATCCCTCAGCCGGATTATTGCTTGTCGGCCGGCAGCTTAGTCCAACCGGCGGAACAAGCGCCATACGATATACGGCCCACCCATCGCGGATGTGACGGCGGAACGCAAAAATTTGTCGGGACCGTCCGCCGGGCTGGACCGGCCGGGGCCGCTTTTGCAGTGCAACGTAACGCGCGACCGGCCCGCTAGTGGCTATGCAGCCGCATCTCGTGGGGAATCCGGCCTTGCTGGAGGCCGTGCTGGGCCAGCCACGCGTCGGTGGCCGCGATGGCGCGGTCGATGTGATCGGCGGTGCGCGAGAAATCATACGGCGATCCCACCAGCGGGCAGAGCGGCGGCACCACGAAATACTCGATTTCGGGCCCGAGGCCTTCCAGTTCGCTGACCAGTTGCCGCGCGATCAGCAGCGTCAGCGCATGCAGCGCATTCGCGACCGCGCCGACCGGCGGCGTTTGCGTCGCACAGGCATGCCCGGTCGGCAGAATGATCAGGCGCCTCGCGCCCTTCTTCACCGCGACCTGGATCGGCGTGTTGCTGGAGATCGCGCCGTCGGCGAGATAGTGATCCCGGTAACGGATCGGCGCGAACGCGCCGGGAATGGCCGTCGAGGCGACGATCGCCTCGGCGATCGAGCCTTCCGACAGCACCACGCTGTCGCCCGTGACGATATCGGTGGTGACGATATGCACCGGCAGTCTTGCATCCTGCAGATTGCGATAGGGAATGTGATCGTCGATCAGCTTGCGGATGCCGTCATGGGGAATCAGGAAATCGCGGCGCCACAGAAAACTCAGCACGGTCCGCCAGCTCATCGGGAAAACGTCCTGCCGCCTCAACGCGCGCCAGATCGTGGCCAGCCTTTCCACACCCTCAAGCGTCGGATCGCCGGCATAGAACGCGCCGTTCAGTGCGCCGACGCTGGAGCCGACGACCATGTCGGCGGCAATGCCGTGAGCGGCGAGCGAATGCAGCATGCCGACCTGGATGGCGCCGAAACTGCCACCGCCCGCAAACACAAAAGCGGTTTTCGTTCGCCCAATCTCATCACGGACCGCCACGGCGTTCGTTCCCTGATATCACCGCATCGGAAACGTGGCGCGGTGTTCGGCGCGTTATAGCAGTGGGGGAGTGGGGGATGCTACTGGCCCTCCCCGTCGTCCCGGCCTAGTGCGCAATTGCGCACGGGGGGCCCGCACCTACCGTAGAGGGCCGTTGTTAGGTAGAGCCGGAGCTCCAGTCTGCTCTTGGCAATTTACTGGGGTGGTTATGGGTCCCGGCTCAAGGCCGGGACGACAACAACTTTTACTTCTCGACGAACGCCTTCTCGATCACGAAATGACCGGGCGTGCTGTGGCTGCCTTCGAGGAAACCGCGGCCTTCGAACATCAGGCGCAATTCCTCCAGCATGCCGGGGCTGCCGCACATCATGATGCGGTCGGTCTCGAGTGAGAGCGGCGGCTGGTGGATGTCGTTGAAGAGCTGTTCCGAGGTGATCAGGTCGGTGATGCGGCCGCGGTTGCGGAACGGTTCGCGCGTCACGGTCGGGTAGTACAACAGTTTCTCCGACAACAGCGGCCCGAACAGCTCGTCGTCGCGCAGTTTGGCGACCAGCTCTTCGCCATAGGCGAGCTCGGACACCTGACGGCAGCCGTGAACCAGCACGATGGTCTCGTAGCGCTCGTAGACATCGGGGTCCTTGATCAGGCTCGCGAACGGCGCCAGCCCGGTGCCGGTCGACAGCAGCAGCAACCGCTTGCCCGCGATCAGATTGTCGGTGATCAGCGTGCCGGTGGCCTTGCGGCCGACCAGGATCTCGTCACCTTCGCGGATCTTCTGCAGCTTCGAGGTCAGCGGCCCGTCCGCGACCTTGATCGAGAAGAATTCGAGCTCCTCCTCGTGATTGGCGCTCGCCATGCTGTAGGCGCGCAACAGCGGACGGCCCTCGACCTCGAGGCCTATCATCGCAAACTGGCCGTTCTGGAAGCGGAAACCGGAATCGCGGGTGGCGGTGAAGCTGAAAAGCGTATCGGTCCAATGCCGGACAGAAAGAACTTTCTCTCGATAGAAGGCGCTCATGTGTTTTCGTTTTTCCTGACGTCTGAATGTAGAACGTTTCGGTTTTTCGGACCCCGAAGTGCGAAAAACCTCCGAAATCATTGGCGATTTGACGCTTCATTTGCGCCAACGGCAGAGATAGTCAATATGACCTGACGCACAATTGAGGACTCGCAATTGCAGTCGGTTTATTTTCTGGAATGGTTCAAACGAGGTTGGTTAACGCACCCGATACCGCGCAATTAACTTGCTGAAATCGTCGCCGATCTGGCAATAAATTACTCCGATCAGGGCTGAGAGAAACCAGGGAATGAGCAACGGCGAACGCGTTTTCGTAACTGCCGTGAAGAAATATTGCGCCAGTCACGGCATTGCCGTCGAGATCAGGGCCGATGGCTGGCTCATGGCGATGACGCGCGGATCACAGCGGCGCTTTACCTTCGGATATGACCTCGGATTGAACAGCGCGGTTGCGCACCGGATCGCCAACGACAAGGGGGCGACATCCGATGTGCTCGCAATGTGCAGCATCCCCTGCATTCCGCACACCGCGTTTCTGAGCCCTGCGATGTACAAGTACATCGTTCCCACGGGCGCGTGGACGGCGATGCTCGATCTGCTGAAGCAGAACCCGCACGGCCTTGTCGTCAAGCCCAACGAAGGCACCGGTGGAATTTCCGTCTTCAAGGTTCGGACGGAGCCTGAACTTGAAGTTGCGGCGCATGAGATTTTTTCTTCCGAAAAAAGTCTCGCGATCTCGCCTTACGTGGAGATCGAGGATGAAGTCCGTGTCATCCTGATCGACTACCGGCCGATCGTCGTTTTCAGCAAGAACCGGCTGTCGGTCACAGGCGACGGCAAACGCTCCGTGCTGGAGCTGGCGATCGCAGCCATTCCGGCCGCACGGCTAGCGGCCGTGTTGTCGGGACTATCAGGCGATATCAGCAAGGCCGCGCTCGATGAGGTCCCGCCCTCGGGCCGGCACCACGCGCTGAACTGGCGTCACAATCTCGGTGCGGGAGCGCAGGCCGTCGTTCTCGAGCAAAGTGAAGCGCGAGCCGCCACCTGCATCGAGATCGCGATAGCGTCAGCACGAGCGCTCGACATGCGCTTCGGCTCGATCGATGTCGTCAACGTCGACGGCGCATGGAAGGTGCTGGAAATCAATTCGGGCGTGATGATGGAATCGCTGAACCGGACGCACCCCGAACTCGTCGACGCGGCCTACAGCGCGGCGCTGGATCTGGTCTTCGATCAAACGGCCAAGGCCTGAAAACGAAACGGCCCGGAAGTGCCCCGGGCCGCCGTGGCTGGCAAACAGCCGCCCACCTAGTTGTTCGCGCCTGCGGAGTCGTCGAGCACCTTGAAGGCTTCCTCGAGCTGCGGCGAGATCGAGACGCCGAGCTTCTCGCCGGTCGGCAGCCGCGCCACGAACCATTTGTTGTAGAGCGGGATCAGGTCGCGGTTGGAGCCGAGCTTGCGGAAAGTGCGCTCGACCACCGCCGCCAGCTGCGGCTCGCCCTTGCGGAACATGATGCCGTAGGGATCGTAGGACAGGTACTCACCGGTGACCTTGAACTTGTCCTGGGTCTTGTGCCGCGCGATCAGTCCGTAGAGCAGGATGTCGTCGGTGGCGAAGGCGTCGGCCTTGCCGTCGACCAGCATCTGGTAGGATTGCTCGTGGTCGGGCGACGCCACGATGTTGAGGCCGAGCGAGAATTTCTTGTCGACGTTGTGCATCGTCTGTTCGTTGGTAGTGCCCTTCGTCACCACCACGGTCTTGCCCTTCAAGTCGGCAGGTGCTGATATCGTCGAGGCCTTCGGCACCATCAGCTTGGTGCCGGCCACGAACATCAGCGGCGAGAACGAGACCTGCTTGGCGCGTTCGGCATTGGCCGTGGTCGATCCGCATTCGAGATCGACCTTGTTCTGCGTCACCGCCGGAATGCGGTCATCCGAGGTGACCTTGACGTATTCGATCTTCAGATTGGCATCGTCGACTTCGGTCCCGATCTCCTCGACCACCGCCTCGCAGAGTTCGAGGCTGTAGCCGATCGGCCGGTTGGAATGATCGAGGAACGAGAACGGCGGCGAGCTCTCGCGAAAGCCGAGCCGCACCACATGCGTCTTCTTGATGTTGGCGAGCGTGGGGCTAAGCCCCTCGTTGCCGCCGGTTTGGGCCGCCGCCGCCGTTGCCAGCAGACACGTTGCCAGCAACAGGCCGCCGACCGCGATCGGCCTGCTAGCAGGTCTCCCCAGGGACTGATGCATGCATCTCTCCCCTCAATGCGCCGGCACAGCGTCACCCGGGACGGCATCGGACGGCACGATATCATCGGGCCCGAGCTCATGCTCGGCCTTCAACTCGCCCTCCCATTTCGCGACCACGGCGGTCGCCAGCGAGTTGCCGATCACGTTGGTGGCGCTGCGTCCCATGTCGAGGAACGTATCGATACCCATGATCATCAGGAGGCCGGCCTCGGGAATCCCGAACTGGCTCAGCGTCGAGGCGATCACGACCAGGGAGGCGCGCGGCACGCCGGCGACGCCCTTCGAGGTGATCATCAGGGTGGCCAGCATCGCGAGCTGGGTCCCGAGCGACATTTCGATGTGATAGGTCTGCGCGATAAAGATGCTCGCGAAGGTGCAGTACATCATCGTGCCGTCGAGATTGAACGAATAACCCAGCGGCAGCACGAAGGCCGAGATCCGCGACGAGGCGCCGAAGCGGTTGAGGCCCTCCAGCGTCTTCGGATAGGCCGCCTCCGACGACGCGGTCGAGAACGCAATCATCAGCGGTTCGCGGATCAGCCGCATCAGGTGACTGTAGCGGGATCCGAAGACGAGGAAGCCCACCGTGAACAGGATGCCCCACAGCAGCATCAGCGAGACATAGAAGCCGCCCATGAACACGATCAGCTTCCACAGCACACCGAGGCCGTTCTTCGACACCGTGGCCATGATCGCGGCCCACACCGCCACCGGCGCGAACAGCATCACATAGC
>JAIEPP010000695.1 GCA_019748335.1 Xanthobacteraceae bacterium | reverse complement strand
CGACGACGGCAAGAGCTGGTCGAAACCAACAGCCATTTCCTCCACCAGCGACACCTCGGATCATCCGTTGCTCGTCAGCGACGGACAGCGAATCTTTCTTTCCTGGATGACCAAGGCCGACGGATATCGGTTTCAGCCAATCGGAGATGAGTCATGAAGCGTCTCCTGTTGGCCGCTCCCTTGCTGGTGGCTCTTCTTGCGCCGGCGCCCGGTTCCGAGACGCCGCCGCAGCTCAAGCCGTTCGTCCGCGGAAGCTGGCAGGACGTGCTGCGTTCGCACGCCGGCCGGCCGACGCTGGTACATTTCTGGGGCGTGACCTGCGGCCCCTGCAAGGTCGAGCTGCCGTTGCTTGGAAAGTTCATGAAAGACCACGGCGACATCGACGTGGTGACGATCAGCGCCGATCTCGTTCCCGATTTACCTGCTGCCACGCGATCGATGCTGGAAAAGGCCGGGCTGGGGCCTGCGGAAAACTGGATATTCAACGACGGCTTTGTCGAACGCTTGCGGTTCGAAATCGATCCGGCCTGGCAAGGCGATATCCCCCGCACGATCCTGATTGCGCGTGACGGCGCCGCGACTACCATCGAAGGCTCAGCCGAAATGCAGGATCTCGAAAACTGGACGGTTCAACAGGCCCCTGCGATCACAGCACTCCCCAAATCGAAAGAAACCAAATGAAGTATGCTCTGAAACTCCTCGCTTCCGCCGCACTCGCAGCCACCCTGTTCGCCGCTCCCTCGCGCGCGGAAGACGTCAAGGCTGGCGATCTCGTCATCAGCCAGGCCTGGAGCCGGGCCACGCCTGGTGGCGCCAAGATCGCCGGCGGCTATCTCACCATCGAAAACAAGGGGAGTGCTCCGGACCGGCTGGTCGGCGGCAGCGGCGATATTGCCGGCAAGGTCGAAGTCCACGAGATGGCAATGAACAACGGCGTCATGACGATGCGTGCGCTCGACAAGGGATTGGCGATCGAGCCGGGCAAGACCGTGAAACTGGCGCCCGGCGGCTATCATCTGATGATGTTCGATCTCAAGGGCCCGCTCAAGCAGGGCGACAAGGTGCCGGTCACGCTTCAATTCGAGAAGGCGGGCAAGGTGACGCTGTCGCTGGACGTGCAGGGCGTCGGCGCCCAGGCCCCCGGCGGCATGGATCATTCCGGCCACATGGACATGAAGAAGTGAGGACGAGATGAGAAAAGCCACGCTGGTCATCCTCGCGGCGTTGGTGGCGTCGCAGGCCTCCGCGCATGTCGTGCTGGAGCCGAAGCAGGCCGCCGTCGGGTCGTCCTACAAGGCGGTATTCGGGGTGCCGCACGGCTGCGCTGGATCGGCGACGACAAAAATCCGTGTGCAGATTCCGGAAGGGGTCATTGCCGCGAAGCCGATGCCGAAGGCGGGCTGGAGCGTCGAGGCGGTCAACGGCAAGTATGCGGGCGAATACGACTTTCACGGCAGCAAGCTGTCCGAGGGCGTCAAGGAAGTGGTGTGGAGCGGCGGCAAGCTGCCGGACCACCAATACGACGAGTTCGTGGTCTCGACGTTTCTCACCGATGGGCTGAAGCCGAACACCACGCTTTATTTTCCGGTGGTGCAGGAATGCGAGCAGGGGGTGACCCGCTGGGTCGACATTCCCAGGGAGGGTGAAGCCCACGGCCACGGCAGCAAGTCGCCGGCGCCCGGCGTCAAGCTGATGCCGAAGCCGTAACGTTCCGATGATGCGCCTCCTTGCCGGCATCGCGGCGCTGCTGATTGCGCTCTGCGTTGCGACCGGCGCATCGGCGCATGCCTCGCTGGTTTCGGCGGAGCCGGCCGACGGCAGCGTGCTGACGGAGGCGCCGAAGACCATCCAACTGCGCTTCAACGAGAGCGTGACGCCCGCGGTGGCCAGCCTGATCGATGCCGGCGGCAAGGCGCATGACGTCACCATGCGCGCCGTCGACCAATCGGTCGAGATCGCCTTGCCCGATGCGTTGCCGCGCGGCACCCAGGTGTTGAGCTATCGCGTGGTGTCGCAGGATGGTCACCCGGTGGCGGGATCGCTGGTGTTCTCGATCGGTGCCGTGACCGGGTCCGCTGCGCCTGATGGCGTCGAATCGATCTCGATCGTCATCGCCGGCCTGATCTGGCTGGCGCGGATCGGGGTCTATCTCGGACTGTTCGTCGGCGTCGGTGGCGTGTTCTTCGCTGCCTGGATCGGGTGGGGGCCATCAGGCGGAAAAGTGATCATAGGCGCGCTGAAGATCGGCCTTGTCAGCGCGGCATTTTCGCTCGCCTTGCAGGGGCTCGATTTGCTCAACCTGCCGCTGGGCGCGTTGCTGACGCTGGCGCCATGGAAAGGCGCGCTTGATACCAGCCTTGGACCGTCGATGCTGATCGCGATCGCTTCGATGGCGGTCGCCCGGTTTGCCTGGCAAAGCCCGACCATGACGATCGCCTGGGTGCTGACCTCGCTTGCCATGGTCGGCGTCGGGTTTTCACTGGCGACCTCCGGCCACGCCGCGACCGCGCCGCCGCAATGGCTGACGCCGACGCTGGTATTCGTTCACGGCATCGCGATCGCGTACTGGGTCGGCGCGCTGGCGCCGCTGATCACGATGGCGCGTCGACGGCATGACGGCCTGCCGCAGGCGATCCGGCAGTTCTCGAATGTGGCGGTGCCGTTGGTGGGCCTGTTGGTGCTATCAGGCGTCGTGCTCGCGATCATTCAACTGGGGAGCTTTCGCGCGCTGATCGACACCTGGTACGGCATCATTCTGCTGATCAAGCTCGCACTGGTGCTGCCATTGCTCGGACTTGCCGCGCTGAACCGATTGTATCTCACGCCGGATATCGTGCTGCGGGTCAAGAACACGCGGACCTTCGGCGGATCGGTGTTGCTGGAGTTCCTGCTGATCCTCGGCATTTTCATCGCCGTCGCGGGCTGGCGTTTCACGCCGCCGCCGCGCGCGCTGGCCGATTCCGCCGCCGCACCGCTCGCGATCCATATCCACACCGAGACCGCGATGTTCCAGGTGCTGATTTCGCCGGGCAAAGTCGGCTCCGATGATTTCGTGCTGCAGTTGATGACCGGGGACGGGAGCCAGTTGCCAGCCAAGGAAGCGACGCTGACGGTGGGCCTGCCGGAACGCGGCATCGAGCCGATCGAACGGGCGGCGAAGCTGGGTCCGGACGGCTATTGGCACGTCCGCGGCGTGCCGTTGCCGCAGCCCGGCCGCTGGCATATGCAGATCGACGCGCTGGTCACGGACTTCGAGAAGATCACGCTGGAGGATGATTTCGATGTCCGCTGAAGACGAGCCGGGCGATGACATTGCACTTCTCGAAGCCCGGCTGGAGGACCTCGCCGAGGCCGCCGAGCGATGCCGCAAGATCATTCTGGGTTCGCAGGCGGCGATCGCCGCCGGCGCTGTCTTGCTATTGTGCGTCATCTTCGGCCTGTTCGCATCGACCGAGGTTTTCTTCGGGTCGATCGCCGCGGTGCTCGGCGGCATCGTCTCGCTCGGATCGAACGTCAGCACGCTACGCCAGACCACCGACGCCATCAGCGCGGCGGAAGCGCTGCGTTCGGAACTGATCGGCCGGATCGAATTGCGCGTGGTGGATGACAGCCCGCTGAAGCTGGTCTGAGTTGGGGGCGAACACGCCTGCGGCAACTCCGCAATTCCACGGCCAAAACGCCCGGAAATCCGCATTTCCCGCGGCCTTTTCCGGGCCTCCGGCCTTGTCTTTTCGCACCCGATCCGGTTTCACTGCACCTCGATCCCGTCCCCAACTGATTCCCAGAGTTTGTCCATGCGATTGTCGCGTTTTTTCCTGCCGATCCTGAAAGAGAATCCGAAAGAGGCGGAGATCGTCTCGCATCGGCTGATGCTGCGCGCGGGCATGATGCGGCAGGAAGCGGCCGGCATCTATGCCTGGCTGCCGCTGGGTTTCCGGGTTTTGAAGAAGATCGAGCAGATCGTGCGCGAGGAGCAGAACCGCGCCGGCGCGCTGGAATTGCTGATGCCGACCTTGCAGCTTGCCGATCTCTGGCGCGAGAGCGGCCGTTACGACGCCTACGGTCCGGAGATGCTGCGCATCACCGACCGCCACAAGCGCGAACTGCTGTACGGGCCGACCAACGAGGAAATGATCACCGAGATCTTTCGCGCCTACGTCAAGTCGTACCGCAGCCTGCCGCTCAATCTCTACCACATCCAGTGGAAGTTCCGCGACGAGCAGCGTCCGCGGTTCGGCGTGATGCGCGGCCGCGAATTCCTGATGAAGGACGCCTATTCGTTCGACATCGACGAGGCCGCCGCGCGCCGCTCCTATAACCGGATGTTCGTCGCTTACTTGCGCACCTTCGCCCGGATGGGATTGAAGGCGATCCCGATGCGCGCCGAGACCGGCCCGATCGGCGGCGACCTCAGCCACGAATTCATCGTGCTGGCGGAGACCGGCGAGTCCGGCGTCTATTGCGACAGCGACGTGCTCAACCTGCCGATCCCCGGCGACGACGTCGATTACGACGGCGATCTCACCCCGATCATCAAGCAGTGGACCTCGGTCTATGCCGCGACCGAAGACGTCCACGACGCCGCGCGCTTCGAGCAGGAAGTCGCGGCCGACAAGAAGGTGCATACGCGGGGCATCGAGGTCGGCCAGATCTTCTATTTCGGCACCAAATATTCCGACGCCATGAAGGCCATGGTCGCGGGTCCCGACGGCGTCGACGTGCCGGTTCACGGCGGCTCCTATGGCGTCGGCGTCTCGCGGCTGGTCGGCGCCATCATCGAGGCCTGCCACGACGATGCCGGCATCAAATGGCCGGAGGCCGTGGCGCCGTTCACCGCCGTGATCCTGAACCTGAAGCAAGGCTCGGAAGATACCGATGCCGCCTGCGAAAAACTCTATCGCGAGCTTGAAGCCAAGGGCGTCGATGTGCTCTACGACGATACCGACCAGCGCGCCGGCGCGAAATTCGCGGCCGCCGACCTGATCGGTATCCCCTGGCAGATTCTGGTCGGTCCCAAGGGCCTTGCCGAGGGCAAGCTCGAACTGAAGCGGCGCAGCGACGGATCGCGCGAAAACCTCAGCCCGGCCGACGTGGTGGCGCGGATATCAGGCTAAAGCGGGCAATCGGATAAATTTATCCACGGAGTCGCTGCAATGTTGGCCAGTCCGGCCACATTTGGCCCCGAATCATGGGACTATCGAGAGATGGATGACACCATGAACGAGACAGTCCGAACCCCGCCGTTTGCGCCATTCGAATGGCTGCTGTCCGGACGGTATTTGCGCGCGCGCCGCAAGGAAGGCTTCATCTCCGTCATCGCCGGCTTTTCCTTCCTCGGCATCATGCTCGGCGTCGCCACGCTGATCATCGTGATGGCGGTGATGAACGGATTCCGCAAGGAACTGCTGGACAAGATCCTCGGCCTCAACGGGCACTTGCTGGTGCAGCCGCTGGAATCGCCGCTGACGGACTGGAAGGACGTCGCCGAGCGGATCAGCCAGGTCGACGGCATCCGGCTGGCGGCGCCCGTCGTCGACGGCCAGGCGCTGGCATCCTCGTTCTTCAACGCCTCCGGCGTGCTGGTCCGCGGCATGCGTGCCGAGGATCTCAACAACCTGACTTCGATTGCCAAGAACATCAAACAAGGCACCCTGGAAGGGTTCGACGAGGGGCAGGGCGTCGCCATCGGGCGCAGGCTCGCCGATCAATTGTCGGTGCATGCCGGTGACAGCATCACGCTGGTGGCGCCGCGCGGCGCGGTGACGCCGATGGGAATCACGCCGCGGATCAAGCCCTACAAGGTCACCGCCGTGTTCGAGATCGGCATGTCGGAGTACGACGCGGGCTTCGTGTTCATGCCGCTGCCGGAGTCGCAGGCCTATTTCAACCGCAAGGACGACGTCACCGCGATCGAGGTGTTCACGACCAATCCGGACAAGATCGACACCTTCCGCAAGACCGTGACGGAGGCCGCGGGACGACCGGTCTTCCTGGTCGACTGGCGGCAACGCAACTCGACCTTCTTCAACGCGCTGCAGGTCGAGCGCAACGTGATGTTCCTGATCCTGACCATGATCGTGCTGGTGGCGGCGCTCAATATCGTCTCCGGCCTGATCATGCTGGTCAAGGACAAGGGCCAGGACATCGCCATCCTGCGCACCATGGGCGCCTCGCAGGGCTCGATCATGCGGATCTTCCTGATCACGGGGGCGGCGATCGGCGTGGTCGGCACGCTGACCGGCTTTTTCGTCGGCATGCTGATCTGCCTGAATATCGAATCGATCCGGCAGTTTCTGTCCTGGATGACCAATACCGAGCTGTTTTCGCCGGAACTGTACTTTCTGTCGAAATTGCCGGCCGAGGTCGACTTCGGCGAGACGGCGGCGGTCGTGATCATGGCGCTGACGCTGTCGTTCCTGGCAACGCTCTATCCGTCCTGGCGCGCCGCGCGCCTCGATCCCGTCGATGCGCTCCGGTACGAGTGAGGACGAGATGGCCGAGGCGGCGGAAGATGTACCGGTTATCTATCTCCACGAGATAAAACGCCGGTACAGGCAGGGCGAGGCGGAGCTGACCATTCTCGACGGCGCCAAGCTGGCGCTGTGGGCGGGGCAGTCCGTGGCGCTGGTAGGGCCGTCGGGGTCCGGTAAATCGACGCTGCTGCATATCACCGGTCTGCTCGAAAGCCCCGATGACGGCGAGGTCTATGTCGCGGGGGCGCCGACCTCGCAACTGTCGGATATCGATCGCACCCATATCCGGCGCACCGATATCGGCTTCGTCTATCAGTCGCACCGGCTGCTGCCGGAATTCACCGCGCTCGAGAACGTCATGCTGCCGCAGATGATCCGCGGCCTGAAGCGCGCCGAGACCATCAAGCGCTCGACGGAAATTCTGTCCTATCTCGGGCTTGGCGAGCGCATCACGCACCGGCCGTCCGAATTGTCCGGCGGCGAACAGCAGCGGGTGGCGATCGCGCGCGCGGTCGCCAATGCGCCGCGGGCGCTGCTCGCCGACGAGCCGACCGGCAACCTCGATCCGAACACCGCCGAGCACGTCTTCAACGCGCTGATGCAACTGGTGAAGGCGACCGGGGTCGCGATGCTGATCGCCACCCACAATATGGAACTCGCCGGCCGGATGGACCGCCGGGTGTCGCTGGTCGACGGCAAGGTGGTCGAACTGGAGTAACGCCGGTCTCCGGCAGGCGCGTCTCAGTAGACGCCGCGATGCCGCCTGCGTATTGGCCGTATTGGCCGGTCTTCAGAAGCGTTGGCGAAATAGGGGTTGATCACGCATTGCGCGGATCGACCCGAGGCCGACATGTTGCATTGAGGCAGCGAGGTGTAGCCGCACTCATAGTAGGTGACCGGACCGTAGACATGGAGGCAGACCGGGTAGTCAGGACCGTAGGTCTGGGCCTGCGCCGGTGCGGCGAGGCAGAGTGTTCCCACGGCAAGAACAGCCAAAGCCGAAACGCGCACTAGAATCTCCGTCGAGACATCCGGCCCTGATCGGCCGACAATTCCGCCCTGGCGTTGAAATAGGGGTTGGTGGCGCAGGTGGCGACGCGCCCGGAGGCGGTCGCCTGGCACTGCGCGAGGGAAGAGAAGCTGCAATCGCCGATACCGCCGCCGTAGTCGCATCCCCTAATGCAATAGGGTTGCGCGCCCGATGGAAGTCCGCCTGCCATCGCCGGCACCGCAACCAGAACGGCATAGGCTGCCGTGAGCGCCGTCAACGCTTTCCGCATGCATCCCTCCTGAGTTCCGGAACCTTCCATCAGCAGACAATTCGCCCGGACCCGCGTCAAATCACGTTCGCGCGCTGTTTGAGCCTCACACGCCACCATGGGATGTGCCGGTTGGCGGCGAGGTGCTTCGGCCGGACGGCGCTCAGTAGCGGGAATAGCCGGGAGCGGGCGGCAACGGGCGGCCGGGAAGCGGCTGGTAGGCAGCCGTCGGCAGCGACTCCTTCTCGCCGGCGAAATACGGATTGGCGAGGCAGCTCGCAGCGCGTGCCGACGCGCTCGCCTGACACTGCTCGTAACTTGTGAAGGTGCAGTTGCTAAGACCCGGCCACTCGTCGCTCTGAAGGCAGAACGGATAGCGGGTGCCGAAAGCCACGGCAGGATTCGTGACGAGCGCAGACAGTCCACATGCCGCCAGCAAGATCACAATCGCTTTATTCATTTCGAGTTCCCTCGCGGCCATCGGCGCTTTCCCGGTTCCATTGCATCAACTCAAGCGGTGTGTTCGCCATCTCGTCAACACATTCTCACCCGCAATGCCGCGGCAAAACCAGAATGTGAAAATATTGCGGCAAGCTTGCGACACAATGTTGCGAAAAGTGCTTATAGCGCAATACGGACTCACGTTTTCGTCACTGTCGTTTCGCGTGTGCTGTTGCTGTGAGGTGACAGCAATTCGAACTGAGAATGCTATCAGGCTGTGCACGGCCTTGGGGGCTGTACACACTGAAACGGGATGAAAATAGAATGAAGAAGATCTTGCTTGTTACGGCCAGCCTGATTGCGCTCGGCGCGGCCGCGCCGGCACTCGCTGCGGATCTCGCTGCGCGTCCTTACACCAAGGCGCCCGCGATGATGGTTGCTGTGTATGACTGGAGCGGTTTCTACATCGGCGCCAACGGCGGTTGGGGTTCGGCTCGCAATCGTTGGGATTCCACGGTCGGCCTGATCGGTTCCGAAGGTTCCCACGATTCGGACGGTGGCACCGTCGGTGGCCAGGTCGGCTATCGCTGGCAGTCCGGTACCTTCGTGTTCGGCGTGGAAGCGCAGGGCAACTGGGCCGACTTCAACGGCAGCAACACCAGCACGCTGTTCCCGGGCTTCGTGAACAACACCAAGACCGACGCATTCGGCCTGTTCACCGGCCAGGTCGGTTACGCCATGAACAACGCTCTGCTCTACGTCAAGGGCGGCGCCGCCGTGACCTCGAACCGCTACCGCATCAACACGGTTGCTGGCGCTCTCGCCGGAACCACCGGTGACGACACCCGCTGGGGCGGCACCATCGGCGTCGGCGTCGAATACGGCTTCGCCCCGAACTGGTCGGTCGGCCTCGAATACGACCACCTGTTCATGCAGGACAAGACCTACAACTTCACCACCCCGGCTGGCCTCGCGTTCGGCAGCGATCGCATCCGTCAGGACGTCGATCTCATCACCGCTCGCGTGAACTACAGGTTCGGCGGCCCGGTGGTCGCGAAGTACTGATTTTCGCACGCTTCGGCGTACGAGACGGAAAGCCCCGGGCATTGCCCGGGGCTTTTTCGTGGGTCAGTGGACGATTTGGCCGTGATAACCCTGATAACGCCTAGGAATCGGCCCGGTTCAGGGCCATATAACCGGGATGAAAAAATCTCCCCGCGTTACCTTTTCCCCGAAGCGAATCACCGACGGCGAATGGCAAATCGAGGCCAATTGTCCGGGAACGGAAGCTCGCTACGTCACCGGCTTCACCACCAAGACCGAGGTCGACGAGTGGCTGGCGGGCGACCGCAAGATCGGCTGGCTGAGATCGCAGGGTTACGCCAAATAGCGCCGAGATAGCCTGAATCCGGGGCCGCGACGGTTATCACGCTTGGCGTTATCCCCGATCGCCGGAGAGGCGGAATCATCGCCATCGCGACCTGCGTCGCCGCGGCTTTTGTTCTGCATTTCGTCGCGCCTTAGCCGGAGAGCTTGCGGAATTGACGGACAGATTCGGTTCGATGTCGTTTCTCACGACGGACCGGCTTTCGGGTGTTGGCCCGGACGCCTAGGAATCGGTCCTGTTCGGGGTCATATTCGCGACATGCAAGCTGCATGGCTGAAAACATCTCAACTCATTGCCGTCGTTTCGTCGGCCTTCGGTCTCGGCCTCTACATCATCAGAATTATGAGTGGCCGTTGGGAGGGGAGTGACCTCGCGGCCTTTGTAGGTTTCGGTACGTCTTTTGTGGTCTTTTCGGCTCTCTTGCTCGCTGGTTTCTGGAAGACCAAATAACGCATCCCGGTGATGGGTCGGTTTAATTGCATCGGATTTCTAGGTAGAAAACTAACCCCTTGGGGCCATCTTCCAGAAATGGAAAAATTCGTCGCTTTGACGCTCGTTTCGGCCGTCATGATCTTCGCGGGCACTTATGCGCTGGCGGTCGCGAAATCCCATGGGAATGGCAGATGAGCCTCCCCAAGCGCTCCGGCAAGCGTGCCCGGATCCGAGACGCGCCCGTTGGCGAGCCTGGCGGCGCCGTGGCCGCTTCCGCCCTTCGCCTTCCACATTAACCAAGCGATTCCTTTCGGGGTCATTCTTCAAACTGGGCCCACAACCGAGCCTTGACTCCAAGAACAAAAAAGGAACAATGTTCCTCCTATGTTCTGTATGGGAGTCGGACCATGTTGAGGATGTTTGTGGAAGAAGCCGCGGCTTTGGCGTCGATTTCGCTGTTTATCGGGATGATCGCGGTGTGGGCCCAGGTGATCCCGCAGCTCTGAGGCTGGTGGGGCGGACGGTGCCGATGCGGCCCCTGCTGCGCCCGCTGGGGATAAGCCGGATGGTGCGTCCGCAGGGCTCGTTCCGCGTGGACTCCGCAAGGCCAAGGCATCACCATTGTGGGCCACGCGAGTCGGCGTTTCGGGAAGCCTGAGCTTCCCTGGATGGCCCGACGATCGCGCCCACCCACGATGCCAGAGCCCGTCAAGTCGCCATGCCCAATGCCGGATTCGTCCACCTCCATGTTCATTCGGCCTATTCGCTGCTGAAGGGCTCGATCAAGATCGCCAAGCTCGGCGAACTGGCCAAGGCAGACCACCAGCCGGCGCTGGCGCTGACCGACACCGACAACATGTTCGGAGCGCTGGAATTCTCCGACAAGATGGCGAGCTACGGTATCCAGCCGATCGTCGGCTGCGAGCTCGCGATCGATTTCGGCGACCAGGATCCCAATGCACGCAACGTGCTTTCGGCGGCGCCGTCGCGAATCGTGCTGCTGGCGGCGCGCGAGCGCGGTTATCGCAGCCTGATGCGGCTGAACTCGCGGGCGTTCCTGGAAACACCGATCCACCAGTCGCCGCACATCAAGCTCGAATGGCTCGAGGGCTACTCGGAAGACCTGATCGCGCTGACGGGCGGCCCCGATGGCCCGATCTCGCTGGCGCTGCACGCCGACCATGCCGCGCTTGCCGCGTCGCGTTGCGATTCGCTGGCCAGGCTGTTCGGCGATCGCCTCTATGTCGAATTGCAGCGCCACGGCGTCGACAAGGAGCGTCGCGTCGAATCGGGGTTGATCGATCTCGCCTATGCCAAGGGCCTGCCGCTGGTCGCGAGCAACGAGCCTTATTTTGCCAGCAATGACGACTACGAGGCCCACGACGCGCTGCTGTGCATCGCCAGCGGCAAGCTGATCGCCGAAACCGACCGCGAGCAGCTCACGCCCGACCATCGCTTCAAGACCCGGGCCGAAATGGCGGTGCTGTTCGCCGATATTCCGGAGGCGCTGGCTTCCACGGTCGAGATTGCCGAACGCTGCTCGTTCCGGCCGATGACCCGCAAGCCGATTTTGCCGCGTTTCACCGTCGGCGCGACCACGGGATCCGATGCCGTAACCGAGGAGGCTGCCGAACTGAAGCGTCAGGCGGAGGAGGGGCTCGCCCGGCGGCTTGCGGTCCACGGCCTGTCGCAGGGCACGACCGACGAAGTTTACAACGCACGGCTGGCGTTCGAGATCGACGTCATCAACCGCATGAACTATGCGGGCTACTTCCTGATCGTCGCCGACTTCATCAAATGGGCCAAGGCCCATGACATTCCCGTCGGCCCGGGCCGCGGCTCCGGCGCGGGCTCGCTGGTCGCCTATGCGCTGACCATTACCGACCTCGATCCGATCCAGTTCGGCCTGCTGTTCGAGCGCTTCCTCAATCCGGAACGCGTTTCGATGCCGGACTTCGACATCGACTTCTGCCAGGACCGGCGCGGCGAGGTCATCACCTACGTCCAGGAACGCTACGGCCGCGATCAGGTGGCCCAGATCATCACCTTCGGTACGCTGCAGGCGCGCGGCGTGTTGCGCGACGTCGGCCGCGTGCTGCAGATGCCCTATGGGCAGGTCGACAAACTGACAAAGCTCGTCCCGCAAAATCCCGCGGCCCCGGTCACGCTGGCGGCGGCGATTGAGAGCGAACCGAAGCTGCAGGCGTTCCGCGACGAGGACGCGGTAGTGGCGCGCGCTTTCGACATCGCCCAGCGCCTCGAAGGCCTGACCCGGCATGCTTCAACGCACGCCGCCGGCATCGTGATCGGCGACCGTCCGTTGAGCGAGCTGGTGCCGCTCTACCGCGATCCCAAGTCCGACATGCCGGTGACCCAGTTCAACATGAAATGGGTCGAACCGGCCGGCCTCGTCAAATTCGACTTCCTCGGCCTGAAGACGCTCACCGTGCTCGATGTCGCGGTCAAACTGCTCAGGCAGCGCAATATCCATATCGATCTGGCGACGCTGCCGATCACCGATCCCGAAAGTTACCAGATGCTGGCCAGGGGCGACGTGGTCGGCGTGTTCCAGGTGGAAAGCCAGGGCATGCGGCGGGCGCTGGTCGACATGCGCCCCGACCGTTTCGAGGACATCATCGCGCTGGTGGCGCTCTATCGCCCGGGTCCGATGGCGAACATTCCGACCTATTGCGCGCGCAAGCATGGCGACGAGGAGCCGGAATATCTGCATCCGATGCTCGAGCCGATCCTGAAGGAAACCTTCGGCGTCATCATCTACCAGGAACAGGTGATGCAGATCGCCCAGGTGATGGCGGGCTATTCGCTCGGCGACGCCGACCTGTTGCGGCGCGCGATGGGCAAGAAGATCCGCGCCGAGATGGAAAAGCAGCGCGCGATCTTCGTGGCCGGCGCGATGAAGAACGGCGTGCCCAAGGGGCAAGCCGATACCATCTTCGAACTGCTGGCGAAGTTCGCCGACTACGGCTTCAACAAGAGCCATGCCGCGGCCTACGCGCTGGTGTCCTATCACACCGCCTACATGAAGGCGCATTACCCGGTCGAGTTCCTGGCGGCGTCGATGACGCTCGAACTCAACAACACCGACAAGCTCTCGGAATTTCGCGCCGAGGCGCAGCGGCTCGGCATCAAGGTCGAGTCGCCCAATATCAACCGCTCGGGCGCGACCTTCGAGGTCGGCGACAACACGATCTACTACGCCCTGGCGGCGCTGAAGGGCGTCGGTCCGGCGGCGGTCGAACTGATCGTCGCGACGCGGCAGGAAGGCGCCTTTACCTCGCTGGCCGATTTCGCCGCGCGGGCCAATCCGCGCGCGATCAACAAGCGCGTGATCGAAAGCCTGGCTGCGGCCGGCGCCTTCGATACGCTGGATGCCAACCGGGCGCGGGTTTTCGCGGGCGCGGAATCCATTCTCGCCGCCTGCCAGCGCAGCCACGAGGCCGTCACCATCGGCCAGGACGACATGTTCGGCGGCGCCTCCGACGCCCCGACCATCATGCTGCCGCAGGTCGAGCCGTGGCTGCCGGCGGAAAAGCTGCGCCGCGAATACGACGCGGTCGGCTTCTTCCTGTCCGGCCATCCGCTGGACGATTACGCCACGGTGCTGAAGCGGCTGCGGGTGCAGTCCTGGGCGGAGTTTTCGCGCGCGGTCAAAACCGGCGCCACCGCGGGCAAGGTCGCGGCCACCGTGGTGTCGCGCATGGAGCGGCGCACCAAGACCGGCAACAAGATGGGCATCATGGGCCTGTCGGACCCGACCGGCCATTTCGAGGCGGTGCTGTTCTCCGAAGGCCTGGCGCAATACCGCGACGTGCTCGAACCAGGCGCGGCCGTGCTGCTGCAGCTCGGCGCCGAACTGCAGGGAGAGGACGTGCGGGCGAGGGTGCTGCATGCCGAGCCGCTCGATGCCGCCGCGGCCAAGACCCAGAAGGGTTTGCGCATCTTCGTCCGCGACACCAAGCCGCTGGATTCCATCGCCCGGCGGTTGAACATGCCGGAAACGGCGCCGCCGCCGGGGGCTTCACGGATGCCGCAGGCGAAGCCCGCGCCCGCGTCTCCGCCTTTGGGCGGGGCCGACGGCGACGTTTCGCTGGTCATCATGCTCGACCTCGAAACCGAGGTGGAGATGAAACTGCCCGGCCGTTTCAAGGTCTCGCCGCAGATCGCCGGCGCGATCAAGGCGGTGTCGGGCGTGGTCGACGTGCAGACGGTGTAGTTGC
>JAIEPP010000367.1 GCA_019748335.1 Xanthobacteraceae bacterium | reverse complement strand
CATGTTCTCGTAGAAATGACTGACGTCGGAGGCGAGCACCACCGGTCCGCGGCGGGTGTTGACGCGAACGAATTGCAGTCCGGCCGAATGGCCGCTGGCGGCGTGGATGGTGATGCCGGGCGCCAGCTCGGCGTCGCCGTTGTAGAACACGACGCGGCGGGCGTAGTTCAGCCGCACGATGCCGCAGACATCCTCGACCTCGAAGGAATGCGACAGCCGCGGATATTGCATGTAGCGGCCGGTGGCATAGGCCAGCTCGCGCTCCTGCAAATGAAAACGCGCTTTTGGAAAGCGATCGAAATTGCCGGCATGGTCGTAATGCAGATGGGTGAGGATGACGTCTTCGACCTCGTTGACGTCGATGCCGAGCGCGCCCAGCGTCTCGATCGGCGAGCGCAGGAAGGTGCGCTTGCGCTTTTCCGCGATCTCCGCATTGAAGCCGGTATCGATGACGAAGCTGCGCCCGCCTCCCCGCGCCACCCAGACGAAATAATCCATCGGCATCGGACCGTCATGCGGGTCGCCGCCGATGAAATGATCGCCGCGGCGCGCCTCGCGGGTGGCATAGCGGATGGCAAACAGCTCGTATTCCGGTTCGGCCATGAGGTCTCCTGCCTTCGACGCCCGCACCCAAGCGTGGCCTGGATCGAACTTGGCACGTGACTTGGCTCAAGTCGCCGCCACAGTCCAGAGCGGACCGCGCGCAACGACTTTCGCCGGCCAAAAGGGGCCCGGGTTCGGGCCAGATTCTGGGAGGAAAATGCTATTTTCATGCTAGGACGCGCCCGATAAAGTCGCGATCGAATTCGTATCCAGCAAGAAATCCCGGAGAACCAAGTGGTTGGCAGCATTCTGCAAAAGCTTCCCGTCGGCGAACGCGTCGGCATCGCCTTTTCCGGGGGCCTCGACACCAGCGCCGCCGTGCACTGGATGCGCGCCAAGGGTGCGATACCCTGCGCCTACACCGCCAATCTCGGCCAGCCGGACGAGACCGATTACGAGGATATTCCGCGCAAGGCGCTGGCCTACGGCGCCGACAAGGCGCGGCTGCTGGATTGCCGGAACCAGCTGGTTGCGGAGGGAATTGCCGCGATCCAGTGCGGCGCTTTCCATATCTCGACCGCCGGCGCCACCTACTTCAACACCACGCCGCTCGGCCGCGCCGTGACCGGCACCGTGCTGGTGGCGGCGATGCGCGAGGACGGCGTCAACATCTGGGGCGACGGCAGCACCTACAAGGGCAACGACATCGAGCGCTTCTACCGTTACGGCCTGCTCACCAATCCGGATTTGCGGATCTACAAGCCCTGGCTCGACCAGCAGTTCATCGACGAACTCGGCGGCCGCAAGGAAATGAGCGAGTACATGGCCGCGGCCGGCTTCGAATACAAGGCCAGCGCAGAGAAGGCCTATTCGACCGACAGCAACATCCTCGGCGCCACCCACGAGGCCAAGGATCTCGAATTCCTGAATGCCAGCGTTCACACCGTCAATCCGATCATGGGTGCTGCGTTCTGGAAGGCCGACGTCGCCATCAAGGCCGAAACCGTGACGGTGCGCTTCGAGGAAGGCCAGCCGGTCGCTTTGAACGGCGTGGTGTTTTCCGACGCGCTGGCGCTGTTCACCGAGGCCAACAGGATCGGCGGCCGCCATGGTCTCGGCATGTGCGACCAGATCGAGAACCGGATCATCGAGGCCAAGAGCCGCGGCATCTACGAAGCGCCGGGCATGGCGCTGCTGCACATCGCCTATGAGCGCCTCGTCACCGGCATCCACAACGAGGATACGATCGAACAGTACCGCAGCAACGGACGCAGGCTCGGCCGGCTGCTGTATCAGGGCCGCTGGTTCGATCCGCAATGCCTGATGCTGCGCGAGACCGCGCATCGCTGGGTCGCGCGCGCCGTCTCCGGCGAGGTGACGATCGAACTGCGGCGCGGCAACGACTATTCGCTGCTCGACACCACCAGCCCCAATCTCACCTACCATCCCGAGCGGCTGACAATGGAGAGCGGCGCCGGCTCGTTCACCCCGGCCGACCGCATCGGCCAGCTCACCATGCGCGACATGGACATCGCCGATACCCACGACAAGCTCATTCTCTATTCCAAGGTGGGGTTGCTGGGTCGAGGCTCCGACGGCGGCGTGCCGCTGTTGTCGAATCCTGCCGACGCGCCGAAGAAATAGCCCGGGACCGGACGGCAACGTCGCCAGAACGCGCGCCCCGCCCGCAGTACATCACAGAGGTCATATCGCCTTGTCCGACCCACGCGATTTTCACACACCGCAATCGTCCTACACAAAAGAAGATCTGCTCGCATCGAGCGAGGGCGGTTATTTCGGCCCCGGCAATGCGCAACTGCCGGCGCCGCCGATGCTGATGATGGACCGCATCACCGAGCTCAGCCTCGACGGCGGCGAATTCGGCAAGGGCCATGTCGTCGCCGAACTGGACATCACGCCGCGCCTCTGGTTTTTCGATTGCTTCTTTGCCGGCGATCCGGTGATGCCGGGATGTCTCGGCCTCGACGCGATGTGGCAGGTCATCGGCTACTGGCTCGGCTGGTCAGGTTCGCCCGGCAAGGGCCGCGCCGTCGGCGTCGGCGAGGTGGAGTTCACCGGGCAGATCACGCCGGACACCAAGCGCGTGCGCTATGAGGTCGACATGCGCCAGGTCAGGCGCGGCAAGCTCGCCGTTGCCATCGCCAACGGCCGCGTGCTGGCCGACGGCATCTGCGTCTATGTCGCAAAGGACATGAGGGTCGGCCTGATCATGCCGGCGGGCTGAGAGGCGAAGCCCGCGAGACCGCCCCGGGCAGGCGGTCTCGGCCGGACCCCTTATTTTTTCTTTCCGTCGGCGTCGTACTGTTTGAGAAACGCGACCAGGTCATTGGTCTTCTGCTCGTCCTTCAGTCCGGCATAGACCATCTTGGTTCCCGGAACCTTTGCTTTCGGATCCTTGATGTATTCACGGAAGGTCGCCTCGTCCCAGGTGATCCCGGAATTCTTGTTGGCGTCGGAATAGGAATATCCCGGCGCAGTTCCCGCCTTGCGCCCGATTATGCCATTCAGGGCCGGTCCAACGGCGTTTTTTGCGCCTTCGCCGATCTGATGACACATCTTGCAGACGCCGAAGACCTTCTCGCCGGCCGCGGCATCCTGCGCGCTCGCTTCGCCCGCTGCCATGACGGCCAGTACGGCACCAAAGATCACTTTTAGCATATCAGGCTCCTTGTCTGTTGGTCTGAAGAAAGCGATTCACTCCGTTCGTTCCGCATCGGCGCTTCCACCCGAAGCGAGCGACGATCATCTAGATTCCGCACACAAGCAAAGCTCCGTCCAGCGCCATGGCCCGCGCCTGTATATTGGATCGCGCCGCGACGACCTCGCGAATCCGTGTCGACGGCATCAGGCTGAAGGCCGTCGAAAGCGCGTCGGCTTCCGTCGCGGTCGGCGCGATCACGCTGACGCTGCGATAGCGTGCCGGACTGCGGCCTGTCGCCGGATCGAACAGATGCGTAAAGTTTCCGGCCGGATCGAACCGGAAGCCGGCGCCGGCCGTGGTCGCCACCGCGCGATCGACGAGATCGACGGTTTCGGTAACGAGGCCGGGACGATCCGGATCTGACAGCCCGACGCGCCACGCCGTGCCGTCCGGCCGCACCCCGATGGCACGGATCTCTCCCATGTTCACCAGCGTGGTCGACAGGCCGGCCGCACGCAGCATCTCGACCACGCGGTCCGTGACATAGCCCTGGGCGATGCCGTTCAGGGTGATGGCCGCGCCGCGCCGGGACAGGGCAATCCGGTCGCGGCTGACCAGCAGGCCGCCATGCCCGACTTTCGCCAGCGCCTGCGCGAGCTTGTCCGGCGCCGGCCCGTTCGGATCGGGTTGCCCGGAAGAAAAATGATCGACGTGGAGTTGCCACAGCGGCTGCACGGTCGGATCGAACGCGCCATCGGTCAGCTTCGCGAACGTGAGCGACGCCTCCAGCAACCGCACCATATCCGCGTCCGGAGCAACGAGAACGCCGGTGCTGTTGAGGGTGCAGATCGCGGAATCCGGCCGATACAGGCTGAATTGCTGCTCGAGACGCCGCACCTCGGCGAGGCACATCGCAACCAGCCGCTCCGCCTCGCCACGGTCCCGATGGTGGATCTCGATCGACACCTGCGCACCGAGCGCCGATCCCTGCCAGTGAACCGCATTGCCCGCACCGACGCTGCGGCCGCTCAGCATGGCCGCGCCGGCCGCGGAAGCCGTGATTGCAATCATGCGCCGGCGTGTCAGTGCCGACTTGGGTGCTGAATTGGGCACTGACTTGGGCATCGACAGGTTGGGCATCGATAGGACTCCTTCAGTTGAGGCGGACATCGGAGCGATCGTGCTCGGCCTGATCACCGGCATTGTCGCTGCCCAGCACATAGGCCGGCGGAATTTCCGCGAAGCCGACGATACGACCGCCATTCGCAACGACGAAGCCATCCGCCGCAGCACGATTGCCGAACGGCACCGCCTCGGCAGCGCCCATGCCGCCCTGCTTGCGGCTCTCGATCACGAAGAACGCCTTGCGCGCGTCGATCCAGTTGGTGGCCCCAGGGTCTTCCCAGCTTGCCGCTCGCGCCATGTCCGAGACGTAAATCGCCCGGATGTCGCGCGGCTGATCGGGCATCAGCGTGAATGCCACGGTATCGCGCACCGACGTGAACCAGAACGGATCGATCCGGCTGCCGGTGATGATCTGCCCCTTCGGCCCGGGATGTTCCATCAGGTTCATGCCGCAGAACACGCCCATCGCGTCGCTGTTCAGCGTCGCCGGTGGCGGCATGGCGGAACTGCCGGCATCCCGGTTGCAGCCCGCAAGAGCCAGGGCCGCGATCAAGACACCCAGGATTCGCAAGACTCGCAACGTCATAACTCCCTCCGCGCAAAGAACAGCGTCGCGAGTCCAAGCGGCGCGGCGATCCACACCCCGAGGCCCAGCAACAGCGCGCCAATGCCCGCGGTCGCCGATCCGGCGAGCCCGGCCATGCCCGAGAACTGGCTGACGTTGAATCCGGTCAGATTGGTCAGCCGATAGAGATCGGTCGGGTTGAGGAACAACAGTCCCTGCAGCACCGGAGCCGAGACGACCTGCCCCTGGTCGATCACCAGGATACCGAGCAGCGCCATGTCGAACACCAGCACCATCAGCAGCCAGACGCCGACCGAGAGGCCCGCGGCCGTACCGCGGTCACGGACCAGACTGCTGATCAGATAACCGATCGCGACGAACACCGCGCCGAGCATGATCGACGTCCCGAGCATCGACGCAAAGGCGTACCAGCTTGCGGCCAGCACCGAGGCACCGGTGATCGCCAGGGCGACGGCGGCCGCGCCATAGCCGATCACGGTCGCAAAGCCGAGGATGAGGACGTGTCCGCAGAACTTGCCGAGGATCACCTGATGGCGGCCGACTGGATAGCTCAGCAGCAGGATCATGGTGCCGCGTTCCATCTCGCCGACGACGGCGTCATGCGAGATCAGCAGCGCGATCAGCGGCAGCAGGAAGATGGTGAGGCTGGACAGGCTGACAACGACGACGTCGAGCGCACCGGCACCGACATTTCCGGTCGGCGCACTGCCGAGAAAGGTCAGCGACAGCGACAATGCGGCGAGCAGCAACGTCGTGGCCAGCACCCAGCGATTGCGCAGGCCTTCCTGAATTTCCTTGCGCGCGATGATGGCGATGGTCCTCACGCTGCCTGCTCCTGGGTCCGGAGAAAATGGGCGTAGAGGTCGTCGAGGGTCGGCGCGGCGATATCGATGTTGGTCACGCGACGGTCGCTGGACGCGGCGCGCAGGATATCCATCTTCTGCGCGTCGTCTCGCACCAGCATGATGCGCCCTTGCACGCTCGCAAGCGACGGGCCCGTCATCCACGCCGGCAGCCCGCCATCGGCGCCGGACGCCAGCTCGAGCGATATCCGGATCGGCAGCTGCGATATCGAGCGCAGTTCGGCCAACGTGCCCTGCGCCACCAGGATGCCCCGGTTCATGATCAGGACGTGTTCGGCGCGATCCTCGAGCTCGTTCAGCGCATGCGACGAGATCAGCACGGTGGCGCCGTCGTCGCGCAACTCCTGCAGGATTTCGTAAAAGGTCTGCCGCAGCGCCGGGTCGAGTCCGGAGGTCGGTTCGTCGAGCAGCAGCACCCGCGGCCGCCCGAGCAACGCCTGCGCCAGCCCCAGACGCTGCCGCATGCCCTTGGAATAGGTCCCCACCCTTCGATCTGCCGCCTCGGCGAGGCCGACGCGTTCGAGCAGCGGCCATCCTGTCGCCGGCTTGATCTGTTTCAGCCGCGCGTAGAACGCGAGCGTTTCGCGCCCGGTCAACGCCGCATTGAAAGCGACATTCTCGGGCAAATAGCCGAGTTGCCGGCGCGCGGAGAATTCGCCAGCCGCCGGGTCCTGCCCGAGCACGCGAATCTCGCCATCATCGGGATGAATCAACCCCAGCATCAATTTGATCAGCGTGGTCTTGCCGGCGCCATTATGGCCGACGAGCGCACTGAGCCGCCCCGGGCGCAGCTCGAACGAGACGTTGCGCAGCGCCTGCACGGCACCGTAGCTCTTCTCCACGCCGTTGACGGAAACAGTTGCGCTCATCTCAGGCTCCGACCGGCGGATGGTTTGGCGGGCGGTGCAATCAGCGGGTGGCTGTCGACGACGCCGCCGGGATAAAGCGCTGGAAACTGCGCCTGCGCCCAACGCAACACCTGCACCGCAGGGCTGTTGATCAGCACCTTGGCTTGCGGTGCGATCCACAGCACACGATCCACCACGTCGTTGGGGCGGTACGCCGTGTCGGCAATGCCGTCGCCATTGAGGTCGAACGCCGGATTGTCGCTCCAGTAATTGCCGCGCCCTCCCTTGGACCAGTCGAGATCGCGGGTGCCGACATATTTCACCTGGTTACGATTGCCGACGAAGGCGTTGCCGGTGAGTTCGTTGCCTTCGGAGCCGGCGGTGAAATGCACGCCGATGCCGCAGCGCTCGAACCAGTTATCGCGGAACTTGTTGTGATTGGTGTTGTAGATGAAGACGCACTTTTCCGGTCCGCTGCGCGAGCCCGACTCGCCCGGCTTGGACTCCGGCACCATGCCGCGCTCCTCGTCCGGGCCCTCGTCACGGCTGCTGGCGATGTTGTCCAGCGGACCGCCATTGACCCAATTGCCGGCGATCTCGGCATAATTGGCATAGTTGAAAAGCATGCCGTAGTCGCGGTCGCGATCGCTGATATTGCCGCGGATCGTCAGCCGGTTCGAATACATGATGGCATAACCGACATGGTTGCCGACCGAGACGTTGCCGCTCACTTCGCTGTCATTGGTGTACATGTAGTGAACCGCGAAGCGGACCTGCTCGAAGCGGTTGTTGAGGAAGCGATCCTTGCGGCTGGTAATCGTGAATATGCCGTCGCGGCCGTAGCGGAAGGTATTTTCCGCGATGGTGACGTCGGGCGCGTTCCACAGCGACACGCCGTTGCCGGCCTCCTGGCGACGCCCGCCCTGCACGCCTTCGATGATGTTGTGGAGGACGCGCGAGCCCGTCGCGCCATGAACATAAATGCCGAACAGGTTGGCTTCGAAGCGGTTGTTTTCGACCAGTGCCCGTTCCGCGGTCTTCTCCAGGAACACCCCTGAATCCATCGTCTCCAGATCGTGGCCCGATCCGCGGATGGTCACGCCGCGGATGATGACATCAGGCGCCGTCACCGTAACGACATTGCCGGCGCCGCCGCCGACCAGTACGGCACCCGGCCGCCCGGTCAATATGACGCGCCGCTCGATCCTGAGCGCGCCTTTGTACTCGCCGGGTGCCAGTTCGATGACATCGCCGTCCTGCGCCCGGTCGAGCAGCGCCTGCAGCGGCTGTTCCGGGGCAGCCTTCAGCGTCTCCGCGACCGCGGAGCCCGAAACGCCGGCGGCGAAGATCGCCGCCGGAACGATGCGTAAGAAGGAGAGCACGTGTCGCTCTCGTCTCAAGCCGACGGCTTGGGTTCGACGAACATGCGGCCCTTCATCTCCATGTGCATGGCGTGACAGAACCACGAACAATAATACCAGTAGACGCCGGCCTTATCCGCCGAGAACGACACCGAGGCCGTCGCCATCGGGGCGACTTCCATGTTGATGCCGTAATTTGTGATCGCGAAGCCGTGGGTCAAATCCTCCACCGCGTCGATATTGGTAATGTAGACCGTGACCTGATCGCCCTGCTTGACCTGGAACTGCTCCAGGCCGAACGCCGGCGCGGTAGAGGTCATGTAGACGCGGACCTTGTTGCCGTCGCGGATGACCTTGGAGTCGTCTTCGAGCTTGATGCCGTCCGCCTTGGCCTGCTTGACCGCGTCGGCAAACATCGGGTCGGCACGGTCCCAGATCGAGATCGGGTTGATCTTGGAGCGGTGGACAATGGTGGCGTCGTGCGGCTCGGCGAAGCTCGGGCCGTCGTGGACCAGCTTCATCTTGTCGCCGGAAATATCGATCAACTGGTCGTTCTCGGGCTTCAGCGGTCCCACATTGAGGAAGCGGTCCTTGGAGAACTTGTTGAGCGAGATCAGCCATTTTCCGTCCGCTTCCTTGGTCTGCCCCATCGACGTATGGTTGTGGCCGGGCTGGTAATGCACATCGAGCTTCTGGATGATCGGATCGACTTTCTCGCCCTTGAACGCACGCCTGGCGAGATCGATGTTCCATTTGACGACCTGGCTGTCGAGGAACAGCGTCGTATAGGCGTTGCCTCTGCCGTCATAGGCCGTGTGCAAGGGTCCGAGACCGAGTTCAGGCTCGGCGACCACGACGTCGCGCGGCTTGATCTTGTCGTCGAACAACTGATCGAACAGCCGGACGTCCAGCACTGTTACTGTCGGCGAGAGTTTTCCGGCCACGCAGACGTGAATGCCGTCGGGCGCGGTGTTGATGCCGTGCGGATTGTTGGAAATCGGGACGTAGCGCGTATAGGCCGAGCCCTTGCGGCCGTCGATCACGGGCACGCCGTTCATTTCCTTGAAGTCGCCCTTCTTCACCGCCTCTTCGATCCGCTTGAGGTTGAAGATGACGGCCCAGTCCTGCTCCTTGGCGGTCATCTCGGCGAGCGTAACACCCTCTTCCGAATTGTAGCAGGTGGCGAAAGCGTACTTGCCCTGGTAGTCGGCATCGACGTTGTCGAGGTTGCCATCAACGATGATCTGCCAGGCGACCTTCATGGTATCGCCGTCGATCGCTGAGAAGATCGCGCGATACTGCTTCGGATCGTCAAGGACCTTGCCGTCGTTCGGCAACGGCACGCCATCCTCGCCATTGGCGAAGACATAGCCGGTGCGCGGGTATTTCTGCACGCGCAGGCCGTGCACCGAGTGCTGGTTCGGAAGCTGAATGATCTTGTCGCACTTCATGACGTCGAGGCGCACCCGCGCGACGCGGGTATTGGCCTTGTCGTTCATGAACGCGTAGCGGCCGTCATAGGTGCCGTCGGTGAAGGAAAGATGCGGATGATGCAGGTCTCCGTTCGTATAGGTGCCGCCACGGGTCTTGAGGAATTCCCGGGTTTCAGGCAGCAGCCCCTCGGTCAGCACCTTCAGGCTTTCGTTGGTCAAGCCCCAGCCGGTGGCGCTGCAGCGGTTGAATACGGGAACCCGCATCAATTCTCGCATCGACGGAAGTCCCACGATGCGCATTTCGCCGGACTGGCCGCTGGAGAAGAAGGTGTAATATTCGTCGAGTTCGCCGGGGGCGACTTCGACTTTCTGCAGAACCGCGGGGCGCGCCGCCGGCGCCTTCGGCGCCGCGTTCTTGGTCTGCGCGTCGGCGGCCGAGATCAAGCCGTCCGTGCCAAGCGCAACGCCGCCGGCAAGTCCGATGCCCGCGGCTGCCGCGGTTGTTCCCAGCAAGGTGCGTCGGCTGACGTTCTTATCGTTTTCGTTGTCGCTCATAATGGCCTCCAAGGCGTTCAGGTTGCAGGTGGGATGATCGCATCGGCGGTCGGCAGCTTGATGGGCTTGCCGCCCGCGGTGATGATGGTGCTTGGACCTTTGCCGCCGCTGCGCATCGAGGGTGACGACAGCGCGTCGCGCTTTTCGCGCTTCAGCCGCACCTGGATCATGTGCGGACAGCGGTGGTCGTCGAAGTACAGCTCCTGGCAATGCATGCAGTAGATGCATTCATTGACATTGATGTGACCCTCGGGATGGATCGCCTGCACCGGGCATTCCTTGGCGCAGCGCTGGCACGGGGAGCCACATTCGGGCCAGCGCCGCAGCCACTCGAACATCCGGATGCGGCCGGGAATCGCCAGCGCAGCGCCCAGCGGACACATGTAGCGGCAGAAGAAGCGCTCGACGAACAGGCCAGCGGACAACGTCGTCAGGGCGTAGATGACGTACGGCCATTCGCGCGCGAACTTCAGGACAATGGCAGTCTTGAATGGCTCCACTTCGGCGAGCTGTTCGGCAAAGGCGGTCGAGTACAGCGACATGCCGAACAGGCCGAGAAAGATGATGTATTTGATCGGCCACAGCCGCTCGTGCAGTCCCCAGGGCAGCCTGTACTGCGGGATCTTCACCGCCTGGGCGATGTTGTTGAGCAATTCCTGCAGCGCCCCGAACGGACAGAGCCAGCCGCAGAATGGTCCGCGCCCCCAGAACAGCAGCCCCGCGGCGATCGAGGCCCAGAGCAGGAAGATCAGCGGCGCCGACAGGAAGTATTCCCAGCTGAAGCCGGTCAGCAGCGAATTGGCGAAGGTCAGGACATTGACCACCGACAATTGCGCGTTGGCGTACCATCCCATCCAGACGAGGATGAACACCAGGTAGCCGCGTCGCACCCAGCCATAGAAACGGGGCCGGCGCACCAACACGTTCTGAAAGAAGAAGATCAGCGTCAGCGCCGCGAGCGCAAAGATCGTCGTGCTGATCTTGACGACGTCGCCACGCCAGATCTTCATCCACAACGGTTCGTCCTCGGCGGCGAAGGACGGCTTGGTATCGCGCGACGCGGCCACAGGCGACGGCGCCGCGGGAGACGCGGCGGCTTGCTGTCGCACCGGCGGCGCCGCTTCACGTTTCAGGTAGGCATCAGGCAGCGTGTAACCGAGATCGAAGGTGAGCCAGGCTTTTTCCCGTGTGGAGACCACACGCTGGACCAGCAGTTGCAGCACCCACGGCTCCGTCGGATCGAGCGTGAATTCCGGCGGAACCGTAAACAAGGCGATCTCGGGAAAGTCGGGCGCGCCTTCGGCTTCAAGGTTTCCCAACCGGGTGTGATCGCGGTCGCGGAAGCGGACACTATTGGTGTCCTGGACCAATTCGATGCGGTCGAAGATGCCGCCGCGGACGTAAGCGGCCCCCTTGAACGAATAGCGGCCCAATCCCGCGACGATCAGCGCCTGCTGACCCGGCTTCAGCCTGCCCGCCAGACGATCGTAGCCGGCCTCACCGAGCAGGCTGCGCCCGATCGCCGGCACAGCGACATCGGCGACGTACAGATCAATGAAGCTGTCGTCTGGATCGCCCTCTTCGGGATGCGCGGTCGCGGCGGCGTTGCCCGATTTTTCGAAGGCCTTGTTTACGTCGGCAACGGTGAGAATCAGCCGGCGGACGGAACCGTCACCGACCAGACTTTGCCAGTCGCGGACCTCGCGCTTGCCGGGATCGATCACCTTTGAGGCTTGCGGCGCTGCGGCAGCGGCTGCGTTGCCCTGACCGCCGAGCCGCCCGCTCCTGATGAGTTTGGTCGCGGAACGAACGATGCTGTCTCCCATCACAAGGACGGTGACGGTCGCGCCACTGACGATATCGACCTGCGGCGCGGGCGTGGCTCCGCGCGCCACGCGGTCCATGTCGGTGCCGATCAACTTGTTGACCGCTTCAAGAATGCGGTTCACCGGAATGCCCACGAGCACAATGGGTTCCTTGTGCTCGACGAGTTTGAGGCCGGTCAGCACGCCCTTTGGATCGATACCGACCAGGATCTGGATGGGTTTTCCGGAGTAGCCGGTCGCGTTGGCAAAATCGGAATTCAGGTAGACGAAACCGAGCAGTTGATCGTCCTTGTAGGCCGGCGCAATCGCGGGATCGCCTTGCAGCGGCCCAAAGCGGTTGGCCCCTGTCACCAGTTCGGCCGGCTCGGCCTTGGCCAGGTATTCGCTCAGCCGGCCTCCGGCGCGTGCCTCTCCAAGCATGGCAATCCAGCCGAAAACGGCCAGAAGTCCAAAAAGGACATATATATTGACTATATTGACGGGTTTATGCAGGGACATCTTTCCAGACCGTTCAGCAGAACGCCATTGTTCTGGATCACATGCTCATGCATCAATAGAGCACGCAACGAGATCGCTGGTTGCGCTGGATCAAACTGCCGGCAGTCCGATTACTTCAGACTTGTCCCCTGAGGAAGAACCCGCATGCGCAAAGAGCAGCTTCTGACCGCAGTGCCGCCAGTTCCGGTACGAAGCTTGAGCGAGCTTTATGCAATCGCGTTCGACCAGGCACAAAAGGCTGCACGCCACTATGGCGCGCTTGCCGCGCAGACGGATGAGCGCCTGCTACCGGTGCGTCCCGTATTCGAGTTACTTGCGACACGCGAGCGCAATCGCTGTATCAGCCTGTCCGCTGCGTGCGTTGCCGCCTGCGGCAAGCCTCCCGATGCGTCCGACCTGTGCTGGGCACCGATTGATCTCGTTCCAGCTACGGAAATCGCTGAGATCGGGAATTCCAGCCTGTCGTCACCTTATACCGCTTGGGCGCTCGCGGTCCGCCAACGCCAGCGCGGCTTCGTGTTCTGGACCTACGTGATCGCGCTTGCCGAGGATCCTTTGGTACGCAAAACAGCAGAGCAACTGGCCCACGAAGCGCTGTCCGACGGCAATCGGTTGCGCCGCGAACGCCGGCTGGCGTGGAGGGCGGAACGGCAGACTGCGGCTTCCGACGCCGCGAGGGCGCCGGATGAGGCCGACGAGTCGGCCGCCGCGCCCTTGCTGGAAAGTCTCCTGCTCCGGGACATCATGGCCTGGGCGCGCGAAATGACGGCCGCTCAGCGTCAACAGGTGACGCGACTGGATATTTCCCGGCTGCCTTCGAATTTCATGGAATTACCACAAGAAGCCGGCCCGAACCCCGCGGTGGGCGATATTGAGCAGATCAAGCGCCGTGCCTTGCGCCGCGCCGAACAGCTGTCGAACATCTATCTCGACGACGCCGACAGCGCGCCGGATCAGGACAGCATGGAGCTCGCACAAACGCTTGCGGCGCAGGCCATCACGCGGTTGGCGAACCTGCGCCATCTCGCCTCGGAATCGAGGCCGCAATGAGTGGATTGCTCGCGCGGTTCAGCCGGCAGTCTCGACGCACGTCGACATGATTTGGAACGGGCGTGGGCGACGTTTGGTCGTCTTTTGTCCCTGGATTTATGGCCTGGACGGAGCGTTGAAACCGTTCAGTTCTGTTACCGTCGGCCAATTTGAGCCAAACCGTTCAAAAGCTCGCAGCATATGATCTGACAACCCGGGATCGCCATGACGACATACGATCAACAAAACATCTTCGCCAAGATCCTGCGCAGCGAGATTCCTTGCTACAAGGTCTACGAAGAACAACGGACGCTGGCGTTTTTGGACATCATGCCGCGATCACCGGGGCATACGCTGGTGATTCCGAAGATTGCGGCGCGCGGCATCCTCGACATCCCGGCGGACGACCTGGCCGCTGTGGCGCGCACGGCGAAAAAGATTGCCGTGGCAGCGGTAAAAGCATTTGGCGCCGAAGGCATCATCCTTCAGCAATTCAGCGAGCCCGCGAGCGGACAAGTCGTTTTTCATCTGCATATGCACGTGATGCCGGTGCGCGCGGGCGTGGAACTGCTGCCGGCGCAAACCCGCAAGGAAGAGGCAAGTGTGCTGAGGGATCACGCGGCGCGAATGATCGCGGCCCTCGGGGGATAGTCGCCAATCCGAGCCGGTGGCGAAAGACCTCCGATTTCCCGGGCTCAAACACCGAGGTAGCGCTGCAATACCTCGGGTCGCGCCTTGATTTCCTCTGCCGGCCCCTCGTGAACGATATGGCCGTTATTGATGATGTAGACCCGGCTTGCCAGCGCCAGCGTCGCAGCCAGATTCTGCTCCACCAGCACGATCGTCTGACCGGCGGCGGCAAGATCGCGGCAGGCCTTCACCAGATCGCGCAC
>JAIEPP010000289.1 GCA_019748335.1 Xanthobacteraceae bacterium | reverse complement strand
CCAGGAACTTGCCGACCTCGAGCTTGAGTCGGTTGCTGTCGCTTGAAAGCGACTGCGCCGCCGACAACACTTCCGAAGACGCCGATCCGGTCTCGTTGGCACCCTGCTGGACCTCGGTGATGTTCGAACTGACTTCCGTGGTGCCGAGCGCAGCCTGCTGGATGTTGCGGGATATCTCCTGGGTCGCCGCTCCCTGCTCCTCCACCGCGGCCGCAATCGTCGACGAGATTTCCGACAATCGCTCGATGGTGGAGCTGATCTCCTTGATCGCCGTTACCGACTCGCCGGTTGCGGCCTGAATGCCTGATATCTGTTGGCCGATCTCGCCGGTGGCTTTCGCCGTCTGCTCCGCCAGCGCCTTCACCTCCGAAGCCACCACGGCAAAGCCGCGGCCGGCTTCGCCGGCGCGCGCTGCCTCGATGGTCGCGTTGAGAGCCAACAGGTTGGTCTGACCGGCAATGTTGTTGATGAGCTCGACGACGTCACCGATTCGGGCAGCCGCCTTCGACAATTCGTTGACGCGCTCGTTGGTGATACGCGCCTGGTCGACGGCAGCGTTGGCGATCCGGGCCGATTCCTGCACCTGCCGGCTGATCTCGTTGACGGACGACGTCAGTTCTTCGCTGGCGGAAGCGACCGACTGCACGTTGGTGGAAGCCTCCTCGGACGCCGCGGCAACCGAGCTTGCCAGTTGCTGCGAACGCTCCGCGGTCGAGGAAAGCGTGCCGGCGGAGGCTTCCAGTTCGGTCGCCGCCGAAGATACCGTTTCGATGATCTCACCGACGGCGCCTTCGAATTCCGCGGCGAGCCTCGACATGTCGGCCTTGCGCTGCTCCGCCGAACGTCGCTGCAGGGCGACCACTTCATTGCTGTTGAAACGAACGATAGCCTGCACGTTCTGCATATTGCGCACCGCCTCGCCGATTTCGTCGTCACGCTCGACCGGCAAGCGGTTGTCGAGTTTGCCCTGCGTGAGATTCAGCATCGCCTGGTTCAGGGTCTTGAGCGGCCCACCGACGACGCGGATGGTCCGCAAGCCGAGCAAGCCGCCAGCCGCGAGCCCTGCCAGCAGCAAGCCAAGCGCGACGGGACTCGGGTTGACGGCGGCGATTGAGGTCATGAACACGGCTTGGATCGTCACCAGGGTCGTCAATCGTGCCTTCAAGGTGCCGTTGAAAAACGACAGATGATCGAATACCGAGCGGCGCCGGATCACACCGGCGTTGATCGTGTAGCTGTGGGCTTTCTTCGCGCGCAGGGCGGCATAGACCTCTTCAGCTTCAGCGCGCTGGTCAGAGGGCAGCTTGGTGCGGATCGAGGTGTAGCCGGTGACCTGGCCATTCTCGACGATCGGCGAGGCCGTCGCCAGAACCCAGTAAAAGTCGCCGTTCTTGCGGCGGTTCTTCACGGCACCTGCCCAGGGCTTGCCGGCCTTCAGCGTGGTCCACAGGTTGTCGAAGGCCTCCGACGGCATGTCCGGATGACGAATGATGTTGTGCGGCTGGCCCATTAGTTCGGCTTCGGTGAAGCCGGCGGCGGCAACGAACTGGTCGTTGAAATAGGTGAGCTTCCCCTTCAGGTCCGTTCGCGAAACGATCAGCGTTTCATCGGTGATCGGATACTCGGTGGTCGTGACGGGAAGATTAGTCCGCATGATAGCTCCGGCAGGAAATGGCAGATCTGGTCGCTCGCGGTAAACGCGGTTAAGCCATTCGATAAATTATGACCGGCAGCGTTAATTCACGTTAAGTTTCGACCACGTGCAACTACGGGGTCCCCGCCCGTAAGATTACGGGTATCGCTGTGGCTGATCCTTTTCGGGGATGTCACGAGGACGGCAGGGCCGAGTGGCTCGCTGCTTCTGCAGTACCTTGCCGTCAGGCCGCCCGCACCGAGTCGAGGAACTTTGAAACCTCGATCTTGAGGCGGTTACTCTCGCAGGAGAGCGATTTCGCCGCAGAGTGAACCTGCGACGAGGCCGAGCCGGTCTCGGTCGCACCGCGCTGCACGTCGGTGATGTTCGAACTGACTTCCGTCGTCCCCATCGCGGCCTGCTGGATGTTGCGGGAAATTTCCTGCGTCGCGGCGCCCTGCTGTTCCACCGCCGCCGCGATGGCCGAAGAAATCTCCGACATCCGGCCGATGGTGTCGCCGATCTCCTTGATCGCGCCGACCGAATCCTGGGTCGCGGATTGGATGCCCGAGATCTGCTGGCTGATCTCGCCGGTCGCCTTCGCGGTCTGCTCGGCCAGCGCCTTCACTTCCGACGCCACCACCGCGAAACCGCGGCCGGCCTCGCCCGCGCGCGCCGCCTCGATCGTCGCGTTCAGCGCCAGCAGATTGGTCTGTCCGGCAATGGTGTTGATCAGTTCGACCACGTCGCCGATGCGCGATGCCGCCTTCGCCAATTCGCCAACGCGGCTGTTGGTCGTCTGTGCCTGGTCCACGGCGTCGCTGGCGACGCGGGACGATTCCTGGACCTGGCGGCTGATCTCGTTGACCGAGGAACTCAGCTCTTCGCTGGCGGATGCCACCGACTGCACGTTGGTCGACGCTTCCTCGGACGCCGCGGCTACCGTGATGGCAAGTTGCTGCGAGCGCTCGGCCGTGACCGTCAGCACGTTGGCGGAGGCTTCAAGTTCGGTCGCCGCCGACGCCACGGTTTCGACGATCTCGCCGACCACGGCCTCGAAGTTGCGCGTGATGTCGTCGACCCGGCGCGCGCGCTCGATCTTGGCCTCCGCGTCGCGGGCGGCGGCCTCGTCGGCGTCCCGCTTGTCGATCAGTGCCTGCTTGAACACCTGCAAGGCGTCGGCCATGACGCCGATTTCGGTATGCTCGCCGCGACGTGTCACTTCGGCCGCGAGGTCGCCGCTTCCGAGCGCCTGCATCGGCGTCACGATCGCGGCAATCCCGCGCGAGAGATCGCGGACCAGATAGAGGCCGACGCCGACGCCGGCGATCATGACGGCAAGGATGATGCCGAGCACGATCCAGAACGCGAGCTGATAGCCTTCCGCCGCCTCTCTGGTGGCGGTGTCCGCGCCGGCATTATTGAAGTTGATGGATTTTTCCAGATAGGTATCGGATTCGGCGGCGATCACCGCGACCGTCTTCGCGATCGCCTCGCTGGCCTCGTGCGGAATCCGGCCGATGCTGTTGCGCGAGAGGTCGATGACATTCTGGATGCCGGCCATATATTTCTCCCAGGCACGCGACCAGTTCTCATGGATCGCACGCTCTTCGGGACTGGTGATCATCGCTTCATAGGCTTTGCGGTCCTTCGCGATCCGCTCGAGGATGCCGGCCAGCCGCTTGTCGCCGGCGGCCTTGCCTTCCAACGAGTCCGTCATGACATGCGCACGCAGCGCGATGCGGAACAGGTTGATGTCGGCGCGAAGTTCACCAAGCGCCCGCACACTGGGAAGCCAGTTCGAAGCGATCTCGACCGTGTGCGCGTTGATCACCTGCATGCTGCGAATCGCCAGCAGGCCCATGCCGGACATCGCAACCAGCATGAACGCGATCACAGCGATGACCTTGGCGCGGATGGAAAGTTTTGACATAGCGGGCTCTCGACGGGTTAAGAATTGGTGCAGTGAATTCGCACGCGCTGAAATATTCCGTTTAACGGTAAGCGTCGCATTGCAACCGCCGGTTAATGCGGGACTCCGTAAAATTACGGTTTAGTTGCAAAAAAGGTACCTAAAAACCGTTTTTGATTCAAAATTCCGTGTTTGCGCGGGGGAAGTACACTCGCGCCGGTTGTCCGGCCGGGCCCGTCGTTAGGCGGCACGCACCGAGTCGAGGAATTTTGCGACCTCGAGCTTGAGGCGGTTGCTGTCGCTCGACAACAACTGTGCGGCCGAATGAACCTGCGCCGAGGCCGAGCCGGTTTCGGTGGCGCCGTGCTGCACTTCGGTGATGTTGGAAGAAACCTGCTGCGTGCCCGAGGCGGCATGCTGGATGTTGCGGGAGATCTCCTGCGTCGCCGCGCCCTGCTGTTCCACCGCCGCAGCGATCGCCGAGGAAATCTCCGACATCCGGCCGATGGTGTCGCCGATTTCCTTGATCGCGCCCACTGAATCCGCCGTCGCCGCCTGAATGCCCGATATCTGCTGGCTGATCTCGCCGGTCGCCTTTGCCGTCTGCTCGGCCAGTGCCTTGACTTCAGAGGCCACCACCGCAAAGCCGCGGCCGGCCTCGCCCGCGCGCGCCGCCTCGATGGTGGCGTTCAGCGCCAACAGATTGGTCTGTCCGGCAATGGTGTTGATCAGTTCGACCACGTCGCCGATGCGGCTGGCCGCCTGCGCCAGCGCGCTGACGCGGCCGTTGGTCTTCTCCGCCTGGTCCACCGCCTCGCTGGCAACCCGCGACGACTCCTGGACCTGGCGGCTGATCTCGTTGACGGACGAGGACAGCTCCTCGCTCGCCGAGGAGACCGATTGCACATTGGTCGAGGCTTCTTCGGACGCCGAAGCGACCGCCGTCGCCAACCCCTGCGAGCGTTCAGCCGCCCTTGTCAGCGTATTGGCGGAAGCTTCGAGCTCGGTCGCGGCCGAGGACACCGTCTCCACGATCTCGCCGACCGCGCCTTCGAAGGCGTCGGCGAGCTTGATCATGTCCGCCTTGCGCTGTTGCGCCTGGCGCTTCTCGGCATCCAGTTGTTCGGCGCGCAGCCGCTCGGTTTCGATCATGCTGTTCTTGAACACCTCGACCGCGCCGGCCATCTCGCCAATTTCGTCGTGACGCCCAAGGCCCGGTATCGCGAGCTTGACGTCACCGCCCGCCAGCCTGGTCATGGCAACAACCATCGAGCCGATTGCCTTCGAGATCGAGCGGCCTATCAGCAGCGACAATCCGAACACGAGAACGACCGCCAATCCGAACGCGACCAGCATCCAGCTGCCGACCGAGCCGCGCGTCGCCGCCTCGTTGGCTTCAGCAGCCGTGTACAGCCGCTCGACGTTCTGCTCGATATCGGCGATCACGGGCTCGATATCATGAAACGTCTTCGACATCGCGCGGCCATAGCCGGCGACTTCCAGCGCCCCGGCAGCCCAGGCGGAAAAATCCGCCTGATACTTTTCGAGCTTCTTGAGAATGTCGGCCTTCACCGCCGGTTCGATATTCATTGCTGCCAGCGATTTGGCGAAGTCGGCCGCGGTCTTTTTCAGCTCACCGACGTACTTCTCGTCGCGCCGCAACATGAAATCCTTTTCATGCCGCCGCAGCATCAGCATCGCACTGGTCAGTCTCGGGTCGTCGATTTCCTTGAGCCTGGTTTCGATGTCGTGCACGGCGCCGCGCAGCGAGCCGGTCAGGCCCAGCTTTTCGTTCAGGCCGAGCTTGATCTCGCCCTGCGTGAGCGCAGCAAAACTCTTTGCATAATTTGCAAAGCCGCGTTGCACCATCTCGATCTTCTCAACGACACCGTTGAAGCCGCTGGATCGCGCCGAGGATTTCAGTCGTTCCAGGTCGCGCTCGATCGCCGCGGATAGTTCGGCGTGGCGCCTGGAATAGGTTTCGTCGCGACGGAGCTGAAAGTCCTTCTCGGCGCGACGCGCCTCCAGCATTTTGATCGAAAGCTGCCGGTTCAGATCGGCAACGGCACGGCCCTCCACGGCGACGATACGCGATGCGTCCTGCGACCAGGAGCCGGCCTGGTAGATCGCCCCGAATGCGAGAAGCCCGGTTAAGCCGACCAGTCCGATGGCCATGATCTTGTGGGTGAGACGAAGGGAAAAGCCGGCCATGTGCGTGCTTCCTGATGAGCCAAAAACATTTCGAAGATCGACAGTCTGAGATCAAAGCAATATCGCGCAGCTCCCGTTGCGTCGGGAGTGTGCTTCAGCAGGCACCGGGCCGTACAATCGGACGAGCCGGTTCGTCGTGAACGCAGGCTCCTGCGGCAAAGCCGCAGAGCGGTACCAATGACGACGATCATTCCACGAGAAGATTAACGTGCCTGTTAAATCGGCAGGGGAAACGCGTCCGTACTAGTACGGGCTTTCGCCGGCATTCAAATGCCAGTCGATCGAGAAGGCGTGCAAAATCAGCATCGTTTGCGCGTCAGGTCTTTGACAGATGCACGCCCGGACATCGCCGGGACGCGCTGGAAACCCGGAGACGTTAAAGACCATGACAGCCGCGGGGACGCGTTATCGCACCTCATAAAACGGCTACGGCCCGTCACCGACGGGCCGCAGTCGGATCGCCGGAAGCGGAGGCGTCAGGCCGCTCGCACCGTATTGAGGAACTTGGCCACCTCGACCTTGAGGCGGTTAGAATCGCCCGAGAGCATTTGCGCCGCCGAAAGCACCTGCGAGGACGCCGAACCGGTCTCGGAGGCGCCGCGCTGCACGTCGGTGATGTTGGACGAAACCTGCTGGGTGCCCTGGGCGGCCTGCTGCACGTTGCGGGAGATTTCCTGAGTCGCAGCGCCCTGCTCTTCCACCGCGGCGGCAATGGTCGAGGAGATTTCCGACAGTCTTTCGATGGTGCCGCTGATCTCCTTGATGGCGCCGACCGACTCGTTGGTCGCCGCCTGAATGCTCGCAATCTGCTGGCCGATCTCGCCGGTGGCCTTCGCGGTCTGCTCGGCCAACGCCTTTACTTCCGAGGCTACGACCGCAAAGCCGCGGCCGGCCTCACCGGCACGCGCCGCCTCAATGGTGGCGTTGAGCGCCAGCAAATTGGTCTGGCCGGCAATGGTGTTGATCAGTTCGACGACGTCACCGATGCGAGCAGCAGCCTTCGACAATTCGCCGACCCGATCGTTGGTAGCCTTGGCCTGACCGACAGCCTCGCTCGCCATGCGCGCCGACTCCTGCACCTGCCGGCTGATTTCATTGACCGAGGAAGACAGTTCCTCGGTCGCCGACGCCACGGACTGCACGTTGGTGGAAGCTTCCTCGGACGCCGCGGCCACCATCGTGGTCAGTTCCTGAGAGCGCTCCGCGGTCGCGGTCAGGGTGGAAGCCGAAGCTTCGAGTTCGGTCGAGGCCGACGAGACGGTTTCGATGATCTCTCCAACCGCGCCTTCGAACTGGTCGGCGAGCTTGAACATGTCGGCCTTGCGCTGCTGGGCCGCGATCTGATCCTGCTTCATCTTGGCTTCGGCCTCGTCACGGGCCTTCTGCTCCGAGACGACCTTGAATTTCTCGACGGCGCCGGCGACGTCGCCGACTTCGTCCTTGCGGCCGAGGCCGGGCAGCACGACTGCGAAGTTGCCGCCAGCCAGCTCTTCCATCGACTCGCTCAAGGCGCGCATCGGACGGGCGATCGTGAACACCGAAAACACGCAGGTACCGATCAGCAGCAACGCCACCGCAATGCCGGCGATCAGTGACGTCCGCTCGACGTTGGCGGCTTCAGCGCGCGCGTCGGCTCGTGCCGCATTGCTATGTTCTTTCGCAGATTCGGTAATCTTGTTGCCGAGCGCCTCGATTTCCGCGTTGATCGGCGCCGTCACTTCCTTGCGGATGCGAACGACTTCCTGGACCAGCTTCGCCATCTGCGCCGACGCTTCGGCGTTGTGTTCGGCGTTCTTGCTCTCAAGCGCGAGTTCCTGCTTGCGCACGGTCTCGATCTGCTCCTTGCCGCTGCGCAGGCCTTCGATGAGAACCTTCTGCCGGTCAATTCGCTGGCGGTTCTCGGCCGACTGCGACAGCTTTGCCATCTCGCCGTTGAACTTGAGCGCCGCCGTCGTCCGATCTGCAAAATAGTCGTTGGCCTTCTTGAGCTCGTCCGGAGTGTTCGCCATCAGAATGTCGCGGATGCCCAACTGCATGCCGCGTACAGAGGCCTTTGCCTCGGCGGCATTCTGCGCAATCGCCTGCTGCCCCGCGGCGCTGTCCGTGGCGGTCCGCACGTCGGCACCGCCCATCATCTGAAAATAGATCATGCAGGCAACAACCAGGATCGTCAGCCCCGACGTGATCGCAAGCTTGGTCCCGATTCTCAAATCCTGAATAATTCGCATCATCGCAATGACCCCGAAAAAATTTGTGAGCCGGCGATGGTGTCCCGCAATGAACCCCGCGCCGTGCGAGCGACAACCGCTCGTGATGGCGCGATCATGCAGGGTGAAGCATCTTGGTAATCTTAACGGTGGCACCGTACGAATACGGAGAAATAGCCAAAAATACTAACAATAACAGGCATTTAATGGATGTTACAACCGGCTTACACATCCTAAGATGCTGCGATATTCCGTCGCGCACCCGACATACGCCGTGACGAGGCTGGATGATACAAAGCTCTCGCAATGGGTGCTAGCCGAGGGATTCCGCGACCAGACGAATCCGGAATACCGGCTTCCTGGCCTCGTCCAGCAGTTCCATCTGCCATTCGGCGTTCTGCTTCAGGCTGCGCGAAATGCTGCCGAGCAGATTGCCGCAGACCTTGGTCATTTCAGCCCAGGCGGCTTCGCGGCTTTCGAACTCGGATCCCTGATCGGATGCGCCGGCATAGCGGCCATGGCTGATCCGGAAAAAATACTGCGGCATGATTGATCTCATGGTTGCGGGCCGCCTCCCGGCCTTTGACCATGACGTTGCAATGCCAGTCGCTACCGCGGCGTGAATTCCTCCGGCCGTAGGATTACGGTCGAATGCCCGCAATGCTGCAAATAGCGGAACCGAGGCCAACCATTCCGCGGAGATTACTCGGTCGAGCGGCGCAGTTCCGGTGCGCTCTCGGCTTTGGTTTCAGCCTTGGTCTCGGGCCTGGTCTCGGACTTCACCGGATCGAGTGTGGCTCTCTCGACCGCCGGGGTTTCGATCCGCCCTGTGATGTCGCCACGCGATGCGTCGGCGGAACGGGTCGGCTCAGACCCGTGCAACGAGCGTGGCCGCGCCACGGCGCGCGCCATCAGCATCTGCGACGCGCCCTGGTGGCGGAAATCGCAATAAGCGAAGCCCATGCCCGAGACCGAGCCGCGGAAAGAGCGGTCATCGCGCTTGTCGATATTGAAGCACGGCTCGAACGGAAGCCCCTTGATCACAGCACAGACGGCCTGGCCGCGGACCTGAAGCGTATTGCCGGGCAGGCGCAGATGGCGGACCGGGCCGGAGCCGGAAAACTGGATCGCGCCGGCAGCCCCCATGTCGTCGAGGATGCGGCCGGCACCCTTGGTGCCGTCGAAACAGTTGAACGCGAAAACCTTGCCGGCCACGAACTTGCGGGCCTCGTCGGCATTCATCATCCCGGCCAGCGCGGGCACAATCATCGCACCGGCTGTGACCACCCCCAGAACCAAACGCGCAAACATGCAGCTACTCCAACTTAACAAGAGCGCGGGCACCCGCCTTAAGGTCTCTTTACCCGCTACTTACCATACAAACCGTGGCAACTTTGGAGCAGCAAGGTTGGTAAAGTCTGAACATCGTTAGACAATTTTTACCACGATTCGACCGCGGACCTGGCCGGCCAGAATTTGGGCACCGGCGGCGATGACTTGGTCCAGGCCAATTTCATGAGTGATATCAGCAAGTTTCTTGTGGTCCAGGTCGCTGGCAAGGCGGTTCCAGGCGAGTTTTCGCTGCTCCAGCGGGCACATCACCGAATCGATGCCGAGAAGGCACACCCCCCGCAAAATGAAAGGCGCCACCGAGGACGGCAGGTCCATGCCGGCGGCCAGGCCGCAGGCGGCGATGGCCCCGCCATACTTCGTCATCGACAGCAGATTGGCGAGCGTGGTCGAGCCGACGCTGTCGATACCGCCGGCCCAGCGCTCTTTTGCCAGCGGCTTGGCCGGACCGGACAGCTCGTTGCGGTCGATCACCTCGGCGGCACCGAGACCCCTGAGGTAGTCGGCCTCCGACATCCGCCCGGTAGACGCAATGACGTGATAGCCGAGTTTCGACAGCACGGCGGTCGCAACCGAGCCGACGCCGCCGGCGGCGCCCGTCACCACGACTGGACCGCTGTTGGGCTTGAGACCATGTTTCTCCAGCGCCAGCACCGACAGCATCGCGGTATAGCCGGCGGTACCGATCGCCATCGCGTCGCGGGTCGAAATGCCCTGGGGCAGCCGCACCAGCCAGTCGCCCTTGACGCGGGCCTTTTCGGCGTAGGCGCCGAGATGGGTCTCGCCCATGCCCCAGCCGTTGCAGACCACCTTGTCGCCGGCCTTCCACTGCGGATGCGAGGATTGTTCGACGGTGCCGGCGAAGTCGATGCCCGCGATCATCGGGAAGCGGCGCACTACCGGCGCCTTGCCGGTGACCGCGAGGCCGTCCTTGTAGTTCAGCGTCGACCACTCGACGGCGACGGTGACGTCGCCTTCCATCAGTTCGGCTTCATCGAACTGCGTCAGCGCGACGGTGGTGCCTTTTTCGGCCTTGTCGATCCTGATGGCCTTGAACGTTCCCACGATAAACTCCCCGGACTTTGTCTGCCGGGGTTTTACCGGATCAGGCGGGCTGCGCAACCGGGCGCGTGACCGGCGCTTCGACGATCGGCAGGTTGATCAGCGCCGACAGCACACCAAACAGCACCGAGAGCCACCAGATCGGCGTGTAGGAGCCGAATTTCTCGAACACCACGCCCCCGAGCCAGACCCCGAGGAAGCCGCCGACCTGATGGCTGACAAAGGCAAAGCCATACAGCGTGGCGAACCAGCGGGTGCCGAACATCAGCGCCACCAGCGCCGAGGTCGGCGGCACCGTCGACAGCCAGGTCAGGCCGGTGACGGCGCCAAACGTGATCGCTGAGAAGGTCGTGATCGGAAACGAGATGAAGGCCACGATCGACAACGCGCGCGCGGCATAGATGATCGAGAGGATGTAGCGCTTCGGAAACCTGTTCTGCAGATAGCCGACGCTGAGAGAGCCGACGATATTGAACAGGCCGATCGCCGCGACGACCCAGCCGCCGGTTTGCGCCGAGACGCCGCGATCCGACAGATAGGCCGGCAGATGCACCGTGATGAAGGCGAGCTGAAAGCCGCAGGTAAAGAAACCGAGTACCAGCAAAACATAGGAGCGATGGCCGAAGGCTTCTGCGAGCGCGGTCTTGAACGATTGCTGGTCGGCGACCGGAACGTTGGAGGATGCGGCGGGCGGCGTCGAGAGCGCCAGCGACAGCGGCACGATCAGGAGCATCAGCAGTGCGAACACCGTCAGCGCCGACTGCCAGCCGAAATTGTCAATCAACGCCACGCCGAACGGCGCGAACAGGAATTGTCCGAACGAGCCCGCCGCAGTGCCGGCGCCGAGCGCGAGTCCGCGCTTCTCCAGCGGCAGCAGTTTCGAGAACGCCGACAGTACCAGGTTGAACGAGCAACCCGACAGGCCGAAGCCGATCAGGACGCCGGCGCCGAGATCGAGCGAGCCCGGCGTCGCCGCATAGCGCATCACCAGCAGACCGCTCGCATACAGCAGCGCGCCGACCATCATCACACGCAGGACGCCGAAACGGTCGGCAACCGCGCCGGCGATAGGCTGGCCGAGGCCCCACAGCAGGTTCTGTAACGCCAGCGCCAGACCGAAGACGTCGCGGCCCCAGGCGAATTCACGGCCCATCGGCTGGATGAAGAAGCCGAGGCTGGAGCGCGGCCCGAAACTCAGCAGCGCGATCGCGCAGCCGCAAATGATGATGACCAGCGGCGTGCGCCAGGTCGACGCCGGGCGAAGATTGTCTGCGGTTACAGCCATATAAATTCCCCCCGGAATCCGGTCCGTCGAACAATGTTACGGGGAGTTAATGCATTCGCATGGAAATCCCAAGGGGGACGGGGAAAATAATTTCGCCGCAGGGCAGCCCTGCAAAATCGGCGAGTGCAATGAGGAGGTTAGCGAGGACAATTTGAATGGCGGCCGTCATTTGATGCAGCCACAAGGCCCGTCATTTCGGGGCGCCAAAGGCGCGCGACCGGAATCTCGAAATCGTTTACGCGACAGTCTATCCCATCGAGATTCCCCGATGCGCAATTGCGCATCTGAGGTTCGATGCTTCGCATCGCCCCGGAATGACGGTGTAAGCCCTACCGCTTCAAGCTCGCCTGCTCGGCGGAGCTCTGCGCGGCTTCAGCGAGCTTGGCCGAGATTGCGGCGGTCTCTGCCGGGTTGCCCCAGCTCGGCGCGTCGCTGCCGTCGCCCCAAGCGCGCGGGCGATAGAAGGTATGGACGCCGAACTTGTACATCTTCTTCATTTCGCTGACCCAGGACGGGCGCACCCAATAAGCATGGTAGTGGGTCGACTTGTCGACTTCCGGCAGCCACAGCCGGCCATCCAGCATCGCCTTGGATATCTTCTGCGCGCGGTCCCACATGTCGGGTTCGCGAACGACATCGGCATTGTTGTCGCAGGCAAAGGTGAACTGGCACGCCAGATGGCGATGCTTGTTCTGGTAGACCACGCCGCACACCGTATCCGGATATTTGCCGGAGAAGGCGCGGTTCAGCACCACTTGGGCGACTGCGATCTGGCCGCGCACCGCTTCGCCGCGGGCCTCGAAATAGATCACCTCGGTCAGGCACTTCTCGGACTTTGCGCGCGACTTGTCGTCGAACAGACCGAGCCGCTCAGCCGGGGTCTTGGCGTGCTGATTGTCGGAATTGACCTCGCCCTTCGGCGCAATGCTCTCGCCCATCTCCCCGGCGCGGACCGGACCGTCGGCATCGACCGGCAGCGACGCCATCACCTTCATGTCGGGATCGGGCGCAAGGTTCGGAACGACGATGGTCGGCTCTTCGCCGGGCCGCCAGCGCTCGATGCTTTCGGGCGAGCCGAGCGAGGAGCCGAAGAACAGGCTGGAAGTCTTGAAGGAAAAATTGTCGCGTGGGGCCGCGGGTGCCAGCGCCACCGAAGGCGCCAGCACTTCCGAAGGCGCCAGCCCTTCCGGCGCGCTCTTGAGATCGTCGAGCGGTAAGGAACCCAGCGGCTTGGCTTCGAGCGACATCGACACATCGTATTGCGCCAGCGGCGGCGCGCTTAATGCCGCCTGCAGTTCCGGATCGAGCGGCGCGGGCTCGGCCACGGGCAGCCGCTCGACGGTCTTGAAGCCTTTGACCGACGCGTTCGATGTCGCGGGATCCTCGATGGCCGGGGCGCGCTCGGCGGGGCTCGCGGCTTCCACCGGCTGCGGCGGCGTCACCACCAGGCGGTCACCCTTTGACGTGCGGTCGACCTTGGGGAAATCGGCAGCCTGATAGCGCGGCGGCGGCGCGGCCAGCGGATTGCGCGTCACGGAACCGGTGATGTCGATACCCTGATTGTCGAGGCTGGCGAGCCGGTAGGTGGCGGTCTGCGGCGACGCGGTTCCAATCGGCCGGCCGAACGAAAAGGTCGCGACGTGGATCGAGCCGACGGTGGAGAACACCCGCTTCTGCCAGCGTTCGGCAACCCCGGGCTGCCGGGCCAATAGCGAGGCGATATCCTGATATCCGATCTCGGTCGGCATCAATGCGAAGACGCAAAGACCGAGTCCGAAGGACGCGAACCGCGCGCCCTTCGGATGGTTACGCAACACAAACATCGATACGCTCTACGCAACACTTACAAAACGCGATCGAACTTCAGTACATCCGTAAAATTCGACCTATTTCGTTGGTATCGAATTTAGGTTGCCGGGGAGTTAATCCGCGTTGCGTGTATGTCACAGGCAATGCACTGCGCGCTCTGGCGCCATCGCTTCAAAAGTGTTGGTAAATGCCCGCTCGATGAAAGTGGTAAACATCCCGTCAACGAACAGAGTGAAGAAACCGCGACCGTGTGAATACGGGAACCGGTGTTCCAGCATCCGTCATTGCGAGCGCAGCGAAGCAATCCATCGCGCGGCAGAACGGATAGATGGACTGCTTCCGCCTTCGCTCGTTGAGCTTCGGCGGACAAGTCGTCGCTGGCGCTCCCTTGCACAAACGCTTCGCGTTTGTTGCAGGCAATGACGGATACGAAAATGCCCGGCGCAAGGCCGGGCATGACGTCGTATTCGTCGATAGTCAGCGCTTGAAGCTACGCCTGGCTCGCCACCGTCTTGCCGAGCGCGGCCTGCGCGGCAGCAAGGCGGGCGATCGGCACGCGGTAGGGCGAGCACGAAACGTAGTCGAGCCCGATCTCGTGGCAGAACGCCACCGATGCGGGATCGCCGCCGTGTTCGCCGCAGATGCCGACCTTGAGGTTCGGCCGGGTCTTGCGGCCGCGGGCGACGCCGATCTTGACCAGTTCGCCGACACCGGCGCGATCGACCGAGATGAACGGATCGATCTCCAGAAT
>JAIEPP010000540.1 GCA_019748335.1 Xanthobacteraceae bacterium | reverse complement strand
GACGCTGCCGATCGACGGAGGCTGGTCCGCCTCATGATCGCGCTGAACAATTCCTTTGGAGAGACTAGTCATGACTGAAGTATCGCGCCGTAACGCGGTCGTCACCGGCGCCGCGGGCGGCATGGGCCGTGCCATCACACGCGCCTTGCTCGATGGCGGACGCCAGGTGGTGCTGGTCGACCGCGACGCGGAGTCGCTGCGGGCGCTCGCGGCCGAAATGGGTGACAACACCTTTGCGGTGCAGCTCGACATCACCGACGCTGAAAACGTTGACCGGCTGCTCGAACTGATCCCCGACGCCTTCAAGCCGGTCGATATTCTCGTCAACAATGCCGGGCACGATATCGGCGGCCGCACCCGTTTCGACGTCGGTGCGGCGGACGACTGGTCCAACATCATTTCCACCAACCTGATCGGCCTGATGCGGGTCACCCGCAGCATCCTGCCCGACATGGTCGCGCGCAACGCCGGCCATATCGTCAATATCAGCTCGATCAACGCGGTGCGGATCGTCCCTGACATGGCGGCCTACAGCACCAGCAAGGCCGGCGTGCACATGTTCACCGAGACGATCCGGGGTGAACTGGCGGAGACCGCGATCCGTGTCACCGAAATCCAGCCGGGTCTGGCCCGAACCAACATCATCGTCACCCGCTATCGCGGCGACCGGCAGAAGGAAAAGGAGTATTTCGACCAGTTCAAGATGGCGCTGGATCCCTCCGACGTCGCGCGTTCCATCGTCTTTGCAATTGACCAGCCTCCCCATGTACAAATTGCCGAGATGATGATTCTGCCCGTGAATCGCTATTAGGCCTATCGAAATCGAGGGATTTTGGACGCGATCGGATCGGGGAAAGAGGCGCGATAATTGCACGGATGATGGACGGCAGTATCAACAGGCGTTGATTGCAACAGACAGAGCGAAAGCAGCAGGCAATGAGCAGGCAAGCCGAACAGCCATCGACCCTTCGGATCGATGACGTTCCGACAGTCCGGTCGATGGTCGCGCAAAAACTCCGCAACGCCATCATGTCCGGAACCTTCAAGCCGGGGCAGCGCCTGGTCGAACGCGAACTGTGCGAGATGACCGGCGTCAGCCGGCCGTCGATCCGCGAGGCGCTTCGCCTGCTGGAAGCCGACGGGCTCGTTCACACCATTCCGCATCGCGGCCCGGTGGTCTCTACCATCAGCCTGGAGGAAGCCAAGCAGCTCTACGCCGCGCGGGCCGTGCTCGAGGGTTTCGCCGGGCGCGAATGCGCCCGCGTCCACGATCCGGACATCGTTCGCCGGATCGGCGATGCGCTGGTGAAGCTGAAGGCCGCCACGGCGAAATCCGATTTCGTCGCCACGCTCGAAGCCAAGACCGAGTTCTATGCCGCGATCATCACCGGCTGCCGCAACACCTTCATCGAGCGGATGCTGCGGCCGCTGCACGATCGCATCACCTTGCTGCGCATCACGTCGATGTCGCAACCCAAACGCATCAACAAGAGCATGCGCGAAGTCACCGCGATCTGGCGGGCGATCCAGAGCGGCGATCCCGATCTCGCCGAACGCTGCTGCGTCGATCATGTCAAGGCCGCGGCGGTGGCAGCGCTTGCCATGATCGAGCAATCCACCGCTGAGGCCGACAAGCCGCAAACCTGAGCCTGAACCTGCGAATAACAACAAGAAACGACTATGAGGAACGCACCATGAGACTCGCTATACGAGTGATATCGCTGTTGTTGCTGACGCCGGCGCTGCCGGCCTTCGCGCAGGAATATCCGAGCCGGCCCATCACCATGGTGGTGCCGTTCTCGGCCGGCGGGCCCGGCGACGTGATCGCGCGGCTGCTCGGCAGTTCGATGAGTGCGACGCTGAAACAGCCGCTGGTGATCGAAAACGTGGTCGGCGCCGGCGGCACGCTGGGCACCAACCGGGTCGCCAAGGCAGCGCCGGACGGTTACACGGTCCTGCTGATGCATGTCGGCCAGGCCACCGCGCCCGCGCTCTACGCCAAATTGCCGTTCGATCCGGTCGGCGACTTTGCGCCGATCGGGCTCGTCACCGACGTGCCCATGATCCTGGTGGCGCGTCCGAACTTTCCCGCCAAGGACCTCAAGGAACTGGTCGCCTATGTCCGCACCCAGGGCGACAAGATCACCTATGGCAATGTCGGCCTCGGCTCCGCATCGCATCTGTGCGGACTGATGTTCATGAGCACGATTGGCGCAAAACTGACTCCGATCTACTACAAGGGCGGCGGCCCTGCGCTGAATGACATCATCGCCGGTCACATCGACGTCTATTGCGATCCCGCCACCGGGCCGACGCCTTATATCCAGGGCGGCACCATCCCGGGCTATGCGATCACCAGCAAGAAGCGGGTGCCGACGCTGCCGAACCTGCCGACCGCGGCGGAAGCCGGGGTCGCGGGCTTCGACGTCACCACCTGGTATGGACTGTATGCACCGCGCAACACGCCGAAGCCGATCGTCGACGCGCTGGTCGGTGCCCTGCAAAAGGCACTCAAGGACCCGCCTCTGGTGAACCGCTTTGCCGAGCTCAGCATGACGCCGGTCGAGGAAGAACGCGCGACACCGGCAGCCCTCGAACAGCTGTTGAAGACCGAAATCGTCAAGTGGGACCGCATCATCAAGGACGCCGGCATTACCCCGCAATAGCCGAACGAGATGCAATGAACGGCTCGAAGGTTGGCCGTCGGGTCTCGGTGCACCGGCCTGCCATTGTTCGCCGGCGGCCAACAATTCTTAAGATTTCCTTTAGTCCTAGGCATGATCATCGATGACCGCAGAGGGTCGCGATCATGCAGGTCCAGCCATCGAACAGTATTGAACATATCGGTTCGCTTGAAGAAGAGACGAGCTGTCGACCGCCGTCACCCCCCGCGGACGCGGATTTGGCGGACGACCTCAGTCCCATTCAGGCAGACGCGTTGTACCTTTTGAGGCCCAATGCCGGCCCGGTATACGTTCTTTGCTTTGCGGTTGCGGGCGCGCTTGCGCTGGGGTTTGGACTGGGATGGGCGAGCGGCTCGACTTGGTATGGCACGCCAACTGTCATCGCCTCTACTGCACTGCCAAAAACGTCTCCCCCTCGAACCGAAATGAAGTCGGCTCCCAAGACTGAAAGCACTCGAAAGCAGGCAGCGCATGGTACGGCGGTCAATAGTTCAGCCAAAGCTCCGAATTTATCGGTGGGCTCCGTGCTCCGCTCTGATGGACAGACTTCCAGAACGGCCGCTACGCCTCTCCCGCCTGATCTGCCCACCGGCTCGATTGCCCCCCGCGAACCACTTTACCCGGCGCCGGAGACGCGGCCGGCTACGATTGCGGGCTGGACGGTTCGCGACGTCAGGGGTGGAACAGCCATTATCGATGGACCGGATGGAATCCGGTCAGCAATGGTTGGTGACGCCGTGCCGGGTGTTGGCCAAATTGAATCGATCGTGCGCTGGGGCAACCGCTGGATCGTCGCCACGGCCAATGGGCTGATCGCCTCACCCTAGCCGTACAAGCCAAACCGCAAATGCAATTCCATTAACCTTGCTCGAACGTCTTGCGCGAGTGCATGAGATTTTTTCCCTCATCGCCGCGAAGCTGCCTCACTGCATTGGAGAATTCATCGGGCGCTGGTCCTAAGCGGGAGGAAATCATGTTGAGAATGATTTTGTTCGGCATGCTGATCCCGTTGAGTGTAGGAGTCCTGGCGGCAATGGAACTCAGAACCGCGCCGCGCCGTGAAGCGACGATCAGTCAACCCGGTGTCGAGACAATCGCCATTCCCGATTCACCTGGAGCACTGGCGAAAACTGATCGGCTTAACGATACCTATGCGAGCAACGACACACCGGCACCGCCTCCTCAAGTCGATGACCGCATTTCTACATCGCAGATCGCCACCAGCAATGCTCCAGAGACTTTGAGGCCAATCAACCGCCATCCGCCTGTTCCAAAATTGACCAAGGTCCCTGCCGCTGCTCTACCCAAGCCAAGGCAAAGAACCGCCAATGTTGGGCGAGCTGCCGTCACCGAGCGCCGAAAGGTTGGCACCGACACCGTGCCTTGCCGACTGAGCGCGTTTGGTGGTCTGCGTAAGGCCCTGGACTTGTCCGGCTGCGAGATTTGAATCGGCGAGCCGCGCGTCAGCCATCAGAACTTCGCCCTCAAAAACAGGCGAGGTTCAATCTCCAACTTTGACACATTTAGCAGCGAAGCTCTCAATCGAATCATCGGACGATGGTGCGATACGATGCCCCAAAATGAGCTCAACACATCCACTTCTGAACTGGTCAAGGATGAAAAGCCGGTCGACGATTTCTTTGCGTCCAAGCTCGCGGACCGAATCCGAAGAGACGATTGGCGCAGGAGACTGACTTACATTCGGCAAGAAATTCTCGAAATCTCCGAACAAGGCTCGCAACAAGGTTTTGCGGGCTTGAAACGGGAAACCGTGAAGCTCGCTAAATCAATTGAGCGATTTGAAACCTTACTGGGCCTGAAAACGATTCAATAAGGCGCTCATCGCACATCTTCTATTGTAGCGCCGACGAGCCAGATTGGTCGAGCCTCATTCGGACGGTACGAACTCCCATTGCGCCGCAAGGTCTCGGATCTGCTCGAACTTGAGGATCGTTGGCTCGTTTTCCCGAACGATTGTTGCTTGCTTTCGTTCTTCGGGTGGCAAGATCATCGTCCGCGCCACCGCTGATCGCAGCTTCATGGTGCCGTGATTGCTGAGGGTTACGAACTCTTCCGGGTCAATTGTCATCGGTACATACCCAAGCTTCTGGAGCAGCGAAAGGACTTCATCGGCATGACCGTCACTACAAGGTGCCGGCCCATCCTCACGCAGGGCATCGTCCAGCAGCGAGAGAGCATCATCGACAGGTTCGTTGGTCCAAAGGGAGGGTTCGACGCGGCGGCTTTGCTCGTGCGGCAAATGATCTAATTCCATAGCGACACTCCATCAAATGATTGAGCTTTCTCCCAGTCGCCTGTTCGTACAGGTCACGTGATTTGAGTCGGCCGGCAAATCTTGGACGAAAATTGGAAACGCAGCGCGACAACGCCGGCTACAAAGCGGCGGCATTGCGGCATTTCAATTTCGACTGTTTCAGCTGCCCTGCAGCTCGCAGAGACAAACCCAAATGCCGAAAGGCCGGGATCTCCCGGCCTCTGAGGCGCAGGTTGCAAACTATCGGCAGACCCCGGACGGCCTGGCTGGCGACGCAGTGCCGATCGCACCTGTCTCCGGCCAAATTCCCTGCTAACAGGGAATTTTACAGGGAAATTCGCGTATTCGGCCTAACTGAGGGCCACAGAGTTAGAAATAGCCGGGTATCGGGCACGTTTTAGACGTCTTCCCTGCCCGGCTTATCAGGGAAATCAATTCGAGAAACAGGGAATTTTTCCAAAAAGACCAGGGAATTCGGGCTGGCCATTCCCTCTCGCAACTGTACTCCAAACACGCGTCGTCTGAAGACTATCGAAGAGCAGCTTTCCGCCCAGAAGCGGTCAGTCGCAAACCAAACGTTATTGATGTCTGCATTTCACCCAGATCTGCAGTGAGTGTCATCATTTGCACCGGCCGCCGTCGTCAGCAGGGCTGTCGCCGCAACCTATATTTTAACGTGAAATGGGCCCGTCGCTAACTTTTTGGACGCTTCTTTAGTTTGATGGAGATCAAGGAGGTCTCCCGCGCCGGGCATATGTTTTCTGGGGCTTAACAATCTCAGAGGAGTATTTGTCATGACGGAAGCTGCCACCAAGTTACCCATCAAGACCGAAGCGAATCCGGCTGCGCGGGCCACCAAAGCCTCTGACTGGCAACCCTTCGAAGCGCTGCGCAACCAGGTCGATCGGTTGTTTCATGACTTCCAGACCGGTTTCCTGCAGGCACCCTCCTACCGTTCCCTGCTGGACTCCGAACCGTTCTGGCACCGTGATTTCGGCTTCAACGTCACGCCGGCTATCGACATCGTCGAAAAGGAGAAGGCGTTCGAAGTGACCGCAGAATTGCCGGGCCTCGATGTCAAGAACATCGAGCTTCAGCTTTCCGACAATGTACTGACAATAAAGGGCGAAAAGCAGGAAGAAAAGGAAGAGAAGGCCAAGGACCACTACGTCTCCGAACGCCGTTATGGCTCGTTCCGCCGCTCGCTGCAGGTGCCTGGCAGCGTCGACGCCGACAAGATCGAAGCGAATTTCAAGAGCGGCGTCCTGACGGTCATGCTGCCGAAATCGCCGGAAGCGCAGAAGAAGCAGAAAACGATTCCCGTAACCTCGAAGTGAGGCTCTTGCCGGCCTCACCGTATCAGACCTGATCGGTGAGGCCGCCGCAGGAGCGGTTGGGGTAGCGAATATCGTTGTGACGATTTGACGCTCGGAGATGCAGCTAAATGGCTCATAAGCAAATTCTGTTTCATTCTGCGGCCCGCGAAAAGATCTTGCGAGGTGCGACGCTGCTCGCGGATGCGGTCCGCGTCACGCTTGGCCCGAAGTCAAAATCAGTCTTGATTCAGAAGAACTGGGGCGCGCCCATTGTCTGCAATGACGGCGTCACTATCGCCAAGGAATTCGACCTCAAGGACCCGGAAGAAAATCTGGGAGCTCAGGTTCTCCGTCAGGCCGCGGAGAGAACCGGCGACGTCGTCGGCGATGGCACCAGCACGTCCACCATCCTCGCTCACGCTATTCTGGCCGACGGCGTGCGCAATGTCGTGGCCGGCGCGAGCGCCATCGACCTCAAGCGCGGCCTCGACCGGGGCGTGCGCGTTGCGATCGCCGCGCTGCATGCGATGTCTCGTCCGGTAAAGACCAAAGCGGAGAAGGCACAGGTCGCAACCATTTCGGCTCACAATGACCCCACGGTAGGAGCCCTGGTGGCTGACGCCATCGAAAAGGTCGGTGGCGAAGGTGTGATTTCAGTCGAAGAATCCAAGACCACGGAAACCACGCTTGACGTCGTCGAAGGCATGAAGTTCGACCGCGGCTTCATATCTCCCTATTTCGTCACCGACGCCGAGCGGATGGAGGCCGTGCTGGAAGATCCATTCGTGCTGCTTTGCGACCATAAGATCGGCGCGTTGCGCGATTTAATCCCAGTGCTTGAGCAGGTCGCCAAGTCCGGTCGTCCAATGTTGATCGTGGCCGAGGATATCGAGGGTGAAGCGCTCGCGACGCTGATCGTCAACCAACTCCGCGGCGTCCTAAAAGGCTGCGCGGTGAAGGCCCCTGGCTTCGGCGATCGCCGCAAGGCGATGCTGGAAGATATCGCGATATTGACGGGAGCACAGGTGATCTCCGAAGAACTCGGCCTGAAGCTCGAGAGCATGACGCTACAACAGCTCGGACGGGCTGCTCGGGTGGTTGCGGACAAGGAAAATACGACGCTGATCGGTAGCGGCGGCGATCGCGGCCGGATCGATGCACGCATTCAGCAAATCCGCCGTGAAATCGAAAAGACAACCAGCGACTATGACCGTGAAAAGCTGGAGGAACGGCTCGCCAAGCTGTCCGGTGGCGTTGCGGTAATCCGCGTCGGGGCCCCGACTGAGGCGGAGATGAAGGCGAAGAAAGAGGCGCTGGACGACGCCATCAGCTCCACCAAGGCCGCGGTGGCCGAAGGAATTGTGCCCGGCGGTGGTCTCGCGCTGCTGCGGTGCACCGAGGCTGTCACCCGTGAAGAGGGCGCCTGCGAAGGCGACGAAAGGACCGGCATTCAGATCCTGAGACGGGCGCTCGAAGCGCCGGCGCGGCAGATTGCGGAGAATTCCGCCGTGGACGGCGGCGTGGTCGTCGCGCGGATGCTGACGAGCCAGGGCAATTTTGGTTTCGACGCCGCGCGCAAGGAATACGTCGACCTGGTCGAGGCCGGTATCGTCGATCCGACCAAGGTGGTTCGAACTGCATTGGAGAATGCAGTCTCCGTCGCCAGCGTACTGCTACTCACCGAAGCGACGATGACGGAAATTCCGGACACGAAGAGAGAGCGGCCAGCCGAGCCAGAGATGGCCATGTAAGCGGCACGGATGCGTCGGCGTGTGGTTAACCACGCTGGACGCAAGCTCAACAACATGCCTTCGGCCATGACCGTGCTTCCGTGGGTCGCCGACGCGCTAACGGGACGGCTTCCGATCGTCCTCAATGGCGGCGTCAATGGCAGCCACGGCGTGCTCCCGGCGCTTGCCCTGGGCGCTAGCGTCTTCGTGCTGGTCTCACCCGCTCCGCTCTTGGCGGCGCCCAGGGTGGTCAAGAGCGTCTACGAGCACCTCAGGAACGAGCTCGTTATGACGATGCAGCTCTCCGGCACGCCGACGATCAAGAGCATCGTTCAAGGCGGTGTCGCGGGCGCCAAGGCCTGGATCGGCCGACCTGGAAGGCCGCCTTGATCCATCGCAAGGATACGGCCTTTGAATGTGCCATCGCAACTAGATGGATGTCTCTCCCCTTATTCATCCGCCCATTCCCGGATGCTCTTGATCTCCATCAGGAGCATCCGTCCTTTCTTGGACTAACCGATTAGATGGCAGGCCCGACTCCTCTTTCTTTGGATGGGCCTCGTTCTTGTTCTCCTCGGCCAGCAGCTTCAATAGTATTTCGCCCTCCGCCTCAGTATGCGGCTCTTCGAGGCGCTTGCGATAAAGCGCAAGGTTTTCCCGATGGATGAAGTTCTCCATGGCCGCCTCCTTGAGGGCATCGGATCGAGTTCTATAGAGCTCTCCCCTTAGACCATAGTCCAGTCCTCAATCTGGATTGTTTCGAGGCAAAGCGCCGCAACCACGATCGCTTTTCCGCCACGTACTGGCCCAAGCTTACCTGCCAACGGCTTGGAATCGCTCAGTCCTCGAACAACGGCGGATCCGGCTGGTCGCTGCGCTGGATTTGTTCGACCGACTCGTCGTGTTCTACCGGGATATCACGTTCGACATCGACCTGGTCGCTTTCGATCTGGCCCGAGGCTTCGTCCGTCTGTTCAGAGGGAGGGGTACGCCTCTTCCGTGGAGGCGCCTCCAATTCAGAGAGTTTCCGTTGATCTGAGTCTCGCATATGCCCTCGCAACTCGTCGCTTCAATGAGACATCAGGCAGCAGATCGGGCTCGACGTCAGCAGATCGCGGGTCATTCCGCCGAAGACCCATTCATTGAGCCGGCTGTGACCGTAGGCACCGGTCACCAGCAGGTCGGCCCCTTCGTCTTCGGCCAGCCCGATGATCTGATCCGCACCGGAGCCGTGAGCCTGGATCTCGACCCGGGATTCAGCCTTTATCTTGTGCTGCGCCAGATAGCGAACGACGTCGGCGACATGATGACGCGCGATATCCATCTCGTCCTTCTCACAAATCTCCATGACGGTCACCCGCTTCGCTTCGTGGAGGAACGGCAAGGCGTCCTGGACCGCGCGCCGCGCTTCGCGCGTATCCTTCCAACCAATCACGACATGGTCGGCGGCCAGGGATTTCACTGCCGCCGGCACCACCAGAAACGGACGTCCGGCGCCCAGAATCGCCACACCAGCATCGACGCTTCGATAAATATCGCCCGATTTGCCTTTTTCGATCAGGACCAAATCTGCACATCGCGCTTCGCCCATCAGGGTCTCGGTCGGAAACTCGATGGCCGATCGCCATTCGGCCTGACGGTCGGCTCCGGCAGCCGCTCGGAACTTGTTTCCGGCGTCCGCAAGCTTCGCCTTCATCTGCGCGATATCGAATTCCGACGCATTGTCGACGATCACCACGCCCTCCGCGACAAAGGGGGGCATAATCGCAAGCGCCGATAGCCCGACCAACCTGGCCGAGAACTTGTCTGCGAGACCTGCCGCAACGCCAACCAATTGCTTCGAAACGTGGTCGGCGTTGACGTAGACCATCAGCGATGCATAGGACATGATTGGGCTCCTTCGGCTATGACGCAGCCATTACGCCCACGCTTTGGCGCAAAGCTCTTGACCCACATCAAGCCCTTGCCCGATGCCGGGCAAGACCGCCTCAAGACATCAACCGATATCGCCGGCAAGATGCTTTTCAATTTCCCCGACCGAATGCTTGGTCAGGTCCTTGCTGATCTCGGCGACGATGTACGCCTTTACATCGGAATGGAATGCGCTGCGCAACTCGGCAAGAGTTCTAGGTGGAGCGAACTATGATAAGAGCCTTCGCCCTGATCGCGCGAACCATCTGCTCCATGGCTGCGGCCACCTTTCGCGCGAAACGATGCTCCTCGATATCATGCCAATCAGTCGGCTCGACCGCACTTCTATGACCCGACGCCTTGCTGACGCGTCCCGGCCGCTCGCTACCCTGTTCGTGGGTTGGCGGGTTCTCGTCCTCAAACACTTTCTCCGTCTTGAGATTGGGAAACTTCTCGTCACCTGCGTTTCGCAGAAACAGTGCCTTTCGGCCATCGCCGACAAACACCAAAGCATTATGCGGGATCTTGAGGTTGTTCATGTCATCCTCGTCGTTGCACTGGGTGGATCGATCTTCGGTCGATCAAAATCATGACGGAGCCAACGGGTAACGCTGCGCCATGCCTTATCGAGGACCTCAGCGCCCAGGAACAGGCTTAAATGACCGCATGGTACGGCCATTTTCTCCAGGTACTCGGCCGGAGTCTTGACCAGCCGCGCGGTCGCGAACAGCTGGCCGGCCGGAACGACTTCGTCATTGCCGGCGGCGAGAAGAAAGATTGGAGCGCAGACCGAGCTCAAGTCAACACGCTGCCCAAGCGCGACAAAACGTCCCTCGGCAATCCGGTTCTCCTTGAACAGCCATTGCACAATTTGGAGAAAGAACGTTCCGGGCAGATTGATCGTTTCTCCATACCATTGCCGAAAGCGCTCGGTCAGTTCGTGGCGCTGCGCCGCGTCGAGGTCCGCCGGATTTTGGAGAACCGCCGTCACTTCATCCGGTCCGGTCGAAACGCCCCAGGGTCCCAGCATCCGGTCACCATGCATGACGCCCCCTCCCGACTCTACGATTCCGTCGAACATGCTGAGCGGCACAACGGCGGCGAGGCGTGACAATTGAGACTCTGTGGCCGATATGTCGATCGGTGCACCGACAAGGACCAACCGCCGTACCTTTTTCGGAAATCGCGCCGCATAGACCAGAGCCAGCCAACCGCCCTGGCAGAGTCCAATCAGATCGACCGGGGGTCCCAATTGGTCAATCGCAACATTGAGGTCGGCAAGATAGCTGTCGATTGTAAAGTAACGTGTCTCCTGGGTTGCAGATCGCCAGTCGGTGAGGAATACGCGTGACAGGCCATTGTGGCACAACACCTCGATCACGCTATGCCCCGGAGCGAAATCGGCAATCGTGGCGCCATGCAGCGCATAAGGCGCACAAATGAGCGTCGCAAGTCCGTCCGCCGCGGTGGAGAAATCCCGCAATCGCAGCGACGGGAGTTCGAGAGCGACCACGTTTGGGGTGGTCCAGGGCAATGATGAACCGCCCGATTCGCTTCGCCTCCCCGATATCGACGACATGAGGTCTTCAAAAAGCCGCGCGTTCGCCTGCCCTACCAAGGTTGCAGCCCCAAGCGACGCATCGAGGAAGGCTTGCAGGAACGAGGCCGAGCGTGGCGCTTCGGGTTCTGTGCCCGACAGCCGTCCAGACTCGTTTTCTTCGTGCTTTGAACTCATCTGATCGAGCCGATCCGCTTGCATTCCAGAGCCCCAACTCGATAACGCACCCGTGCACCTGCTCTCGGTTTACACCCCGAACGGATAGGTGTCGGGTAATCCCTTTATTTCGGTGGTATCCAACGGGGTCACCGCATGGGTGTCATCGAACCAGACATACTCGTCGAACTGCTCAGGCAGATTGGCTTGAAAATAATGGCTGGCGATCTCGGTTTCGGGCCGGTAGATAACACCGATAGCTCTCTCAAGCCGCTCCCTGCCAAGACCCGTCGGGCCGCATAAATCGCCGCGGCCGCGCAATCCCAGCATGAAGCGCGCATGCCCGGTTGCGTGGCACAGTTCTTCGTAGCTGTTGGGAACCGACGGACGAAGCTTCTTGACTTCCATCGGGCCATCCCATTCGGACGCCGCGGCGACCGTCCCGCTGTGGGTGCCAAAGCCGACCAAATATGCCTGGTCACCGAACTCTTTGCGGCAGAGTTGCCCGAGATTGTGCTCTCCGCGAGCGGCCATCTCGGTCGCGCCAGCGTTGCCCACATGCGAATTGTGCGCCCAAACGACGGCTTTGCAGTCCGGGCCGTGAAACGCGAGCAGGTTCTTCAGCGTTTCGAACATGTGGCCGTCCCGCAGATTCCACGACGCGCGTGAGCCATAATACATGATCCGGTAATAACGTTCCGCGTTCGCGACCAGACGTGCGTTCTGCTCGGCGTCGAGGAACCGCTCGCCGTCGTGCTCGGCGTAGGCCCGGCGCTTTGCAAGGAGATCCGTAAGCGCTCGTACGACGTGAGTCTCGCACGTAGGGTAAGCTCCGGTCAGGGCGGCGTGACCGTAAGTCGCCGGGTCACGCTGCCAGGGTGTCAGGCAGCCATAGCGCTCACGAGCAACTGTTGCCGACACCGGGTCGACCTCGTCGAGATAGTTCAGCACCGATCGAATCGAATCATAGAGGCTGTAAAGATCAAGGCCGTGAAATGCGACGCGCTCGTTGCGCTCCACGGTACCATTGTGTTTGCGCAACCAGCTGACGAATTCGCGCACTTCGGTGTTTCGCCACATCCAGCTCGGAAACCGCGCAAATGCGGTCCACTCGGACGGTGGATACTGGAAATGACGTACATAGTGATCGACGCGCGCAGCGTCCGGCCAGTCCGCCTCGATTGCGACAAAGCGAAAGCCCTTTTTGATGATGAGGTCCCGGGTAATCCGCTCACGCATCCTGTAAAATTCGGACGTGCCATGCGTAGCTTCGCCGAGCAGCACGACGCGCGCGGATCCGATCCGCGCCAACAATGCAGTAAGATCGGCGGCCTCGATCGACGGGAACGACTCGGCCGCGTCCGCAACGTTTCGGATCAGCGTTTCTTCGGCGGAAGAAGCCGGCCGCGACACCCGGGCACGCGCACGATGCTCGCCTTCGGCAGTCGCCCAGCCCTCGTCTCCGATCAATGGAACGAAGCGAACATCGGCAATATCTTCACTGCGATACTCGTTGGCCGAAACCCGCGTGACCCGCACCAGTTCCTGGCTGCGTTGGTCGGCACCCACCGGGATTACCAGCCGGCCGCCGACCTTGAGCTGCTCCTTGAGAGTCTCTGGTACCTGCGGCCCGCCGGCGGCGACGACAATAGCATCATAGGGCGCATGTTCCGGCCATCCCCTTGTGCCGTCGCCATGCAGGACATGAACGTTGTCATAACCGAGTTCGGCGAGCAGTACCGCAGCCTTTTCGGCGAGCGGACCGAGCCGTTCGACCGTGTAGATATTGGCGGCGATCTCCGAGAGCACCGCCGCGGCGTAGCCGGAACCGGCGCCAATCTCGAGAACTTTTTCGCCGCCCTTGAGCATCAAAGCTTCGGCCATGAAAGCCACGATATAAGGCTGGGAAATAGTCTGCTCGCCCGCGATCGGAAGCGGCGAATCCTCGTAGGCAAATTCACGAAGGTTTTTGGGCAGGAACAGCTCACGCGGTACCTTGCGCATCGCATCGAGAACCAACTCGTCGCGCACACCGCGCGCGACGATATCTTGCTCAACCATCTCCTTACGGAGCGACGGAAACGATGTCACTTCGCCGGAGCTTTCGTCCTTCGAGGCCAGCACTCCCATGACAATGCCTCCCGCAAGATCCGCGCGCCCGAGCCGACAGTGCCGACTTATCGGCAATAGTACCTACGACCATCGCGACGCAAATACGTTCCACTGATCGCATCGAAGGAACGATAACGTGAGAAACAATGGGCAGCTTGATCGATATCAACAGCCGGCGCGACATAGCGCGCTCAGATGCTTTCATGCAGCGTCAGTTGGATTGGAGCCAATATGGACGTCAGGGAAGCGATCTATGCTCGGCGGGCTGTGCGGGAATTCACGGCGGCACCGGTGGAGGAAGAGGTGTTGCGGCAACTCATTGATGCGGCAATCCAGGCTCCCAGCGCGGTCAATCGGCAGCCGTGGCTGTTTACGATCGTCCGGAACAAGGAATTGCTGACCCGTATTTCAGATGAAGCCAAGGCACATATGCTCAGAACTTCGCCAACGCCGCTCGCTGCGCATC
>JAIEPP010000293.1 GCA_019748335.1 Xanthobacteraceae bacterium | reverse complement strand
ACGCGGATCAAGCAGCTCGCCGATCATCACGAGGATCGCTGCCGTTTGATCGCGGAAGCCTGCCGCGAAGTGCCGCAGACCTCGCGGCAACTTGTGCCGGTCGTATTCCACAAATACGAACTCGACGTGCATCAAATGGGCTTTGCCGCCGGCGAACTGATTGCGCATGTCAATTACATGCTCAACGAAGGCCGCCTGACCTCGGAAGTCACCGACGGCGTGCTGCGTTTCCGCACCACCTGACAGCGACGACGCGATATTGGGACAGCCGATGCAGATCGCTTTTCGCATCCTGGCCCACACGCCGATCTGGGCTTTTATCCTGCTCGCCTACCTGATCTGGCAGGGAGTGCAGGCGCTGCGGCCGCGGACGCAGGCGGTCTGGCGCATGCTGATCGTCCCGCTGGTGTTCTTCGGGATGGGCCTGTCGCGACTGGTATTGGCACGCGACCACACCCTTGAACCGCTGCTGGCATGGTTCGCGGCGTTGGCCGTGTTCGCTGCGCTCGGGCTTTTCAATGGGCCCCGGCTGCTGGCGGTCGACCGGCCCAACGGCACGGTCACCCGTCCGGGCAGCATTGGCCCGCTGCTGCGCAATGTTACCGTGTTCTCGCTGCAATATGGCGTGGCAGTCGCCACAGCGATGAAACTGGAACCGCACGCGGCGGTCGCGATCATCGGCCACGCCGTCTCCGGCGCCAGCGCCAGCTATTTTTCCGGCTGGGCGATCGCGCTGTGGCGGGCTTACCGGAATTTCGATCGCGGCCAAAATACCGGGAGCTCAAATCGCTCCTAGCGCATTGATAAGGATCAAGTTTTGCTGCGCCTCCGGTGCATGCCGGAGGTCCACCGAAATGTGGGATTCCGCATAGACATGAAACCTGGAAAAGCTCTAAAAAGAAGCAACTCCTGAAGGCTGGCCATTCCGGCCAGTTCGTTTCCAGGTCTCACTCTTTCCAGTCTCCTGCCGGGTCTCGTGATGGATTACAGCCAATTTTTCAGTGCCGCCCTCAACCGCCTGCATGACGAGCGGCGCTACCGGGTTTTCGCCGACCTCGAGCGGATCGCGGGCCGCTTCCCGCATGCGATCTGGCATTCGCCGAAAGGCCCACGCAACGTCGTGATCTGGTGTTCCAACGACTATCTCGGCATGGGCCAGCACCCCAAGGTGGTCGGCGCCATGGTCGAGACCGCCACCCGTGTCGGCACCGGCGCCGGCGGCACCCGCAACATCGCCGGCACCCATCATCCGCTGGTGCAGCTCGAACAGGAGCTGGCCGACCTGCACGGCAAGCAGGCTTCGCTGCTGTTCACCTCGGGCTATGTCTCGAACCAGACCGGTATAGCGACCATCGCCAAACTGATCCCGAACTGCCTGATCCTGTCGGACGCGCTCAACCACAATTCGATGATCGAAGGCGTCCGCCAGGCCGGCTGCGAGCGCCAGATTTTTCGCCACAACGACACGGCCCATCTGGAAGAGCTTCTGATCGCAGCGGGTCCCGACCGGCCCAAGCTGATCGCCTGTGAAAGCCTGTATTCGATGGACGGCGACGTCGCGCCGCTGGCGAAGATCTGCGACCTCGCCGAGAAATACGGCGCCATGACCTATGTCGACGAAGTCCATGCGGTCGGCATGTACGGCCCGCGCGGCGGCGGCATCGCTGAACGCGACGGCGTCATGCACCGCATCGACGTGCTCGAAGGCACGCTCGCGAAAGCCTTCGGCTGCCTCGGCGGCTACATCGCCGGTAACGCCGATCTCATCGACGCGGTCCGCTCCTATGCGCCGGGCTTCATCTTCACCACCGCGCTGCCGCCGGCGATCTGTTCGGCTGCGACCGCGGCGATCCGCCACCTCAAGACCTCGAACTGGGAGCGCGAACGCCATCAGGACCGCGCCGCCCGGGTCAAGGCGATCCTGAACGCCGCGGGACTTCCCGTGATGTCGAGCGACACCCATATCGTGCCGCTATTCGTCGGCGACCCCGAGAAGTGCAAGCAGGCCTGCGACATCCTGCTCGAAGATCACGGCATCTACATCCAGCCGATCAACTATCCGACCGTTGCCAAGGGCACCGAGCGGCTGCGGATCACGCCCTCGCCCTACCATGACGACAGCCTGATCGACGGCCTCGCCGATGCATTGTTGCAGGTCTGGGAACGCCTCGGCCTGCCGCTGAAGCAGAAATCGCTGGCGGCCGAGTAACCCTACGGCGCCAAAACCCCTTGAATTGGGCCGGCAGTGCGATGCGCTGCCGGCCCAATGCGTTTATACTCGGCGACCAGGCTGCTAGGGAGACAAGCAGCCGGGCTGCCAGGGAGACAAGCAGCAATGCTGCACGACTGGGGCGTCATCGCCGCCGCGTTCGCCTATATCGGACTGTTGTTTTTCGTCGCCAGCCAGGGCGAACGCCTGTCGCCGAGCCAGCGCGGCCGCGCCGGCATGCTGATCTATCCGCTGTCGCTGGCGATCTACTGCACGTCCTGGACCTTTTTCGGCTCGGTCGGATTCGCCAGCCGCACCAGCGTCGATTTCCTCGCGATCTATGTCGGCCCGGTGCTGATGATCGGACTTTGCACGCCGCTGCTGCGCCGCGTGATCCAGCTCGCCAAGTCCCAGAACATCACCTCGATCGCCGACTTCATCGCCGCGCGCTACGGCAAGAGCCAGGCGGTCGCCGCCACGGTGGCTGTCATCGCGATCATCGGATCGGTTCCCTATATCGCACTCCAGCTCAAGGCGATGGCATCCTCGCTGGAAACCATCCTGAGCGAGGACAAGGCGTTCTCCTCGATCCCGATCATCGGCGATATCGCGCTGGTCGTCACGCTGGCGATGGCGGTGTTCGCGGTGCTGTTCGGCACCCGCCAAACCGACGCCACCGAGCACCAGCACGGCCTGATGCTGGCGATCGCCACCGAATCCATCATCAAACTGGTGGCCTTTCTGGCCGCCGGCGCCTTCGTCACCTTCTGGATGTTCACGCCGGTCGAACTGATCGAACGCGCGATGAAGACCCCGGAGGCGGTGCGTGTCATCGACTACGTGCCGGGGATCGGCAATTTCCTGACCATGACGCTGCTGTCGTTCTGCGCGATCATGCTGCTGCCGCGACAATTTCACGTCAGCGTGGTCGAGAATTCCAGCATGGCCGAGGTCAACCGCGCCCGCTGGCTGTTTCCGCTCTATCTGATCGCCATCAACCTGTTCGTGATCCCGATCGCGATCGCCGGCCTCGTCACCTTCCCGTTCGGCGCCGTCGACAGCGACATGTACGTGCTGGCGCTGCCGATCGAGGCCAATTCGCCGCTGCTCAGCGTCGCCATATTCGTCGGCGGCCTCTCGGCCGCGACCGCGATGGTGATCGTGGAATGCGTCGCGCTGTCGATCATGGTCTCCAATGACATTGTCGTTCCGCTGGTGCTGCAGCGCGGCCCGGAGACGGGCGACGGCCAGAAGGATTTTGGCGACTTCCTGCTCAAGGTGCGGCGGTTTGCGATCTTCGCCATCATGGTGATGGCGTATTTCTACTACCGCGCGCTCGGCAACACCCAGTTGGCGGCGATCGGCCTGCTGTCGTTCGCGGCAATCGCGCAACTGGCGCCGGCCTTCTTCGGCGGCCTGTTCTGGCGGCAGGCGACCGCGCGCGGCGCCATGGGCGGCATGCTGATCGGCGTCGCAGTCTGGTTCTACACGCTGTTCCTGCCGAGTTTCCTCGAGAACAGCACCGCCGGCCTGCTGCTGCTGCAGCACGGGCCGTTCGGCATCGAAGCGCTGCGGCCGCAGGCGCTGTTCGGCGCCGAGCTGCCGCCGTTGCTGTATGGCGTATTGTGGTCGCTCTCGCTCAACGTCCTGACCTACATCGTGATGTCGCTGGCGCGCGAACCGTCCGCGATCGAGCGGCTGCAGGCTGACCTGTTCGTGCCGACCACGCTGGCGCCGATCGCACCGACCTTCCGGCGCTGGCGCACCACCGTGACGGTGCAGGATATCCAGAGCACGGTGGCGCAATATCTCGGCCCCGAGCGCGCCCAGCATGCCTTCGAGGCCTTTGCCGCCAGCCACCCCGGCAATCTCGATCCGGCGGTACCGGCCGACTTCGAATTGCTGCAACATGCCGAACGCCTGATCGCCTCCTCGATCGGGGCCGCCTCCTCGCGCCTCGTGATGTCGCTGTTGCTGCGCAAACGTACCGTGTCGGCCAAGGCCGCGCTGAAACTGCTCGACGATTCCCACGCCGCGCTGCATTTCAACCGCGAGATCCTGCAGACTGCGCTGAACCATGTACGCCAGGGCATCGCCGTGTTCGACGCCGATCTGCAACTGATCTGCTCGAACCGGCAGTTCGGCGAAATCCTCGCGCTGCCGCCGCACCTCGTGCAGCTTGGTCTTCCCCTGCAGGAGATCCTCGAATTCATGGGCGCCGTCAGCCCGTCCGGCTTCGGCGACGCCGATGCGCTGCTGCAGCGGCGGCTGCAAGCCTACACCACCGAGGGCGAGCCCTATCTGGAACGCCTGCCCGACCGCCACATGGTGATCGAGGTCCGTGCCAACCGGATGCCGGGCGGTGGCCTCGTCATCACCTTCTTCGACGTGACGCCGAGCTTCGAGGCGGCCGAAGCGCTGGAACGCGCCAATGCCACGCTGGAAAAGCGCGTGCGCGACCGCACCGAGGAACTGACCCGGCTGAACTCCGAACTGGCACTGGCGAAGAGCACCGCCGAAGACGCCAACATCTCGAAGACACGGTTTCTGGCAGCCGCCAGCCACGACATCCTGCAGCCGCTCAACGCCGCCCGGCTCTATGTCACGAGCCTGGTCGAACGCCAGAACGGCGGCGAGGACTCGCGCCTGGTCGAGAACATCGACGACTCGCTCGAAGCGATCGAGGAAATCCTCGGCGCACTGCTCGACATCTCGCGGCTCGATGCGGGCGCCATGACGACCTCGATATCGAGCTTCAAGATGGCCGATCTGATGCGCTCGCTGGAGATCGAGTTCGCACCGATCGCGCGCGCCAAGGGACTGGAACTCGCCTTCGTGCCGTGCTCGCTGCCGGTGGAATCCGACCGTTCGCTGTTGCGGCGGCTGTTGCAGAACTTCATCTCCAACGCCATCAAGTACACGCCGCGCGGGCGCGTGCTGGTCGGCTGCCGCCGCCACGGCCAAAGCTTGCGGATCGGCGTCTACGACACCGGCGTCGGGATTCCCGTGATGAAGCGCGGCGAAATCTTCAAGGAATTCCACCGCCTCGAACAGGGCGCGCGGATCGCGCGCGGCCTCGGTCTCGGTCTGTCCATCGTCGAGCGGCTGGCGCGCGTGCTCAACCACGGCATCGCCATCGACGCCAACGCCTCCGGCGGCTCGGTGTTCTCGGTGACGGTGCCGATCGCGACCGCGATCAACCATACCGCCGCCGTCACCAGCGCCACGCCGCTATCAAGGACGCCGATGAGCGGCGCGCTGATCGTCTGCATCGAGAACGATGCGGCGATCCTCGACGGCATGAAGACGCTGTTGAAGGCGTGGGACGCCGAAGTGATCGCGGTCACCGACCCCGAGGCGGCGATGGCGGCGATCGAGTCCTCCGGCGGCGACGTCACCGGTTTGCTGGTCGACTACCATCTCGATCGCGGCAACGGCGTCGCCGCGATCCGCGAGATCCGCCGCCGCTTCGGCGAGAACATTCCGGCGATCCTGATCACGGCCGATCGCAGCCCGAACGTGCGCGCCGCCGCGCGCGAGGAAAACATCGCGATCCTCAACAAGCCGGTCAAGCCGGCCTCCCTGCGCGCCTTGCTCGGACAGTGGCGCACTCAGCAGATGGTGGCGGCGGAGTAGGCATGGGGCCGTAGACCGTAGGATGGGTGGAGCGCAGCGATACCCATCATCTCGCAGCGCATTCATGGCCTTTCGCCAAATTCCCCATCGAGTCCGGAAACATCGCCCGCCCAGTCCTCCGGATAAACTCCGAGTTTCACCATGCGATGAAACGACGAATACGGCCAATCCCTGACCCGTTTTGCCAGCCCATGCTTGAGGGGGTTGATATGCACGTAGTCGATGTGGCGAGCGAAATCCTTCTCGTCGCGGATCGTGTGCTCCCAATAACGACGCTGCCAGAACAGATGATGCTGACGTGTCTCGCGGAAGGCCGTCCGAAGGTCGTCGATGCATTCCGTCAACAACGACAGCCGGCGATCCGCCAGATTGACGGTGAAGAAAAAACTGCCTCCGGCGATGAAGTTGCGGCGGTAGTCGGTCATAGAGGCTTGCCCGGATAGCAAGATGATGGGTATCGCTACGCTCCACCCATCCTACGATCCTCGCAACGACGCATCTACCCGGTCGGGGTTCCCTGACGCCACTGGCCGCCGGCAATTTTTGCAGCCGCGATCACGGCCTGGGTCCGGCTTTCGACGCCGAGCTTTTGCAGGATCGCCGAGACATGGGCCTTGATGGTCGCCTCGGAGACGCCGAGCTCGTAGGCGATCTGCTTGTTGAGCAAGCCTTCCGACAACATCATCAGCACCCGTACCTGCTGCGGGGTCAGCGTCACCAGCCGGTCGCGCAGCTTCGTCATGTCGGGGTCGTTGGCGGACGACAGGTCGGTGTCCTGGGGAACCCAGACGTCGCCGTCCATCACCTTCATGATGGCGTCGCGCAGGGTCTCGACCCCGAAACGCTTGGGAATGAAGCCGGAGGCACCGAAATCGAGCGAACGGCGGATGGTACCTGCGTCGTCGCTGGCCGACACGATCACCACCGGGATCGCCGGATATTGCGCGCGCAGATAGATCAGGCCGGAGAAACCCGAGATTCCCGGCATGGAAAGATCCAGCAGGATCAGGTCGACCTCGGAATCCCGTTCCAGCAGCGCGGTGAGATCGTCGAACGAGCCGGCCTCGCTGATCACGGCCGCGGTCAGGACACCCGCCACCGCCTGCCGCAAGGCGTCGCGGAACAACGGATGGTCATCGGCGATGACGAGGTGGGTAGCTGCAGCGGTCGTCATTAATGTCTCTTATGAAGCGCGCGTAAGCCTGTACCGCTTTGTCCCTTGCCGGGCCGTCGCGTGCAAGCGCCCATTCCTACCACATTTGAAAGCAGTTAACCCGCTGGCTTGTGCGCCGCAATAGACGCGGCCCAAAGGCATGAGCCGGAAACATAATGCAGGCTGCCGAAGCCCGATATCGGGAGCCACGGCCGTGCAAAGGGCCGAAAGTCGTATTGGGGCCGGTTTCACGGCGATGTTACCGTGAATCCAAGCCCACAGCTCAATCCGGCCAAGTTCGGCGCGGGGCGGACTTTGCATCAACGATTTTGGGGAGCGATTGAAATGTCCACTATGACTGCAACATCGGCGCGGACGGGAGGCATGACGAAGGACGAACGTTTTGTCATTCTCGCCTCCTCGCTCGGCACCGTCTTCGAATGGTATGACTTCTACCTCTACGGGTCGCTCGCCAGCATCATCGGCGCGCAGTTCTTCTCGGCCTATCCGCCGGCGACCCGCGACATCTTCGCGCTGCTGGCCTTCGCCGCCGGCTTCCTGGTACGTCCGTTCGGCGCCATCGTGTTCGGACGCGTCGGCGACATCGTTGGACGCAAGTACACCTTCCTCGTCACCATCCTGATCATGGGCCTGTCGACCTTCATCGTCGGCCTGCTGCCCAACGCCGCGACCATCGGCATCGCGGCACCGATCATCCTGATCGGCCTGCGCCTGTTGCAGGGCCTCGCGCTCGGCGGCGAGTATGGCGGTGCCGCAACCTACGTGGCCGAGCATGCCCCGATGGGCAAGCGCGGCTACTACACCTCGTTCATCCAGACCACGGCCACGCTCGGCCTGTTCCTGTCGCTGCTGGTGATCCTGTTCACCCGTACCGCGCTGGGTGAGCCTGAATTCGCCGCCTGGGGCTGGCGCATTCCGTTCCTGGTGTCGGTGCTGCTGCTCGGCGTCTCGGTCTGGATCCGGCTGCGCCTCAATGAATCGCCGGTCTTCCAGAAGATGAAGGACGAGGGCAAGAGCTCGAAGGCTCCGCTGACCGAAGCCTTCGCGAACTGGAGCAACGCCAAGATCGTCATCCTGGCGCTGATCGGCGGCACAATGGGTCAGGGCGTGGTCTGGTACACCGGCCAGTTCTACGCGCTGTTCTTCCTGCAATCGATCCTCAAGGTCGACGGCTACACCGCCAACCTGCTGATCGCTTGGTCGCTGGTGTTCGGCACCGGCTTCTTCATCGTGTTCGGCGCCCTCTCCGACAAGATCGGCCGCAAGCCGATCATCCTGGCGGGTTGCCTGATCGCGGCGCTGACCTTCTTCCCGATCTTCCGGATGATCACCAGCAACGCCAACCCGGCGCTGGAAAAGGCGATCGAATCCGCCAAGGTCGAAGTGGTGGCGGATCCCGCAGGCTGCGGCGATCTGTTCAACCCGGTCGGCACCCGCGTCTTCAGCGCGCCGTGCGACACCGTCCGCGCCTTCCTGGCCCAGTCGTCGGTCAAGTACACGACCAGCTATGGTGCCGCCGGCTCCGGCGTGAAGGTCGTGATCAACGGCAAGGACATACCGTATCCGGATGCCAAAGCCGGCAACCCGGCGGTCACCGCGGCCGTCGCTGGCGCGGGTTACCCGAAGGTCGGCGACGCCGGGATCGTGAAGATGTCGAACCCGTTCGATATCTTCCGACCGCAGGTGGCAGCGATTATCGGGCTGCTGTTCATCCTGGTGATCTTCGTCACCATGGTGTACGGGCCGATCGCCGCGATGCTGGTCGAACTGTTCCCGACCAAGATCCGCTACACCTCGATGTCGCTGCCCTATCACATCGGCAACGGCTGGTTCGGCGGACTGCTGCCGGCGACCTCGTTCGCGATCGTGGCCTCGACCGGCGATATCTACGCCGGCCTCTGGTATCCGATCATCTTCGCTTCGATTACCGCCGTCGTCGGGTTCTTCTTCCTGCCCGAGACCAAGGACGTCGATATCACCAAGACCTGAGCCTGATCCGGCGCGGTCTTTGTGAGGCCTTGCGCCGGTGACCTCGAACAAAAGCGGCCGCGGAATAATCCGCGGCCGTTTTTTTATGCCGCGCTGCCGATGAACTGCAGCACCATCTCGCGGCGATGCGGCCGGGCGCGGTGCTCGACCAGATAGATCGCCTGCCACGTGCCGAGCGCCAACGCGCCGCCCAGCACCGGGACCTGCAGCGAAGTCGCGGTCAGCATGGTCTTGATATGCGCCGGCATGTCGTCCGGACCTTCGGTGTCGTGGCGCCAGCCGGCATCCTCGGGCGCCAGCCGGTTCAGCGCAGCGGTCAGATCGGTGAGCACCGTCGGATCGGCATTTTCCTGAATCGTCAGCGATGCCGAGGTGTGGCGGACGAACAGCGTCACCGCGCCTTCGCGCGCGCCGACATCGCGGACGAATTTCCGGACTTCCGACGTGAGGTCGGTGAAACCGGCCCCGGGTGTCTGCACCGTCAGCAGCGAGGAAACGATGGTGGCGGCACTGACGGCGGAGGGAGTGGTGCGGGAAGCGGCTTTATCTTGAGGCATCAGAACTCATCGTGTTGCGCTCCTCATCCTGAGGAGCCTGCGCAGCAGGCGTCGCGAAGGATGTCTTCAAAGCGGGCGGACTTTTCAGACTCATGGTTCGAGACGCGCGAAGCCGCGCTCCTCACCATGAGGCTTGATTTCAAATCCTGCCGCTGACGTCCTTCTGCACCCGGTTGGCCATGTCGATCAATCGCCGCCAGGCCCGCTCCAGGAACGACATCATGCGGTCCATGTCGCGGTCGCTCGGCAGCGGAATTTCGATCTTGCGCTCACCCTCGGCGACTTTCGGTTCGGGCTTTTTCAGCGAGTCCGATTTCGCCAACGGCTCTTCGATCTTGCCGGACACCGTCGGCTCGCGTTCGGCGAGCTGGGCTTTCATCTTTTCATTGTCGGCTTGCAGCCGGCCGATTTCGGCATCCAGCGCCGCGCGTTCGTCGGGCACGGCGTAGCAGGCCCACCCCGCACCCGAGTTGTTGCAGGTCGAGACCGCGCCGGTCCTGGTGTCGAGCCGCAGCACGCCGTCGGCGAGCGGCGACAGTGCGTAGCGGCCGTTCTCGGTGTCGGGCATCGCGCCTGCGCTGGCGTGACCGCCGGCGAGACAAAACATCAGAGCTGCCACCGCGATGACGGTTGGAAATTTCGCGGACGATTTCGCTGTGTTCATGCGCCTGCTCCCGCCTCAGAACCGTACCGGTTCCCTGCACCGTCAGTAGCGCTGCCAAAGCGCCAAGAGTTTGACGACGTTCACGCTGGCTGGCGCCAATTGTTTTTGACGCGTTTTCCTGACGTGAACCGGTACCCACTTCACTCGAAAACGCTTTAGACCTTTGAGCTATAGACCGCGCGGCCGGACTTCAACGCGTCGCCGAGTAATTCGATCCGGTCCTGTCCCCAGAACACCTCACCATCCAGCACATAGACCGGCGAACCGAACACGTCGGCGGACAGCGCGTCCTGACGGTTCTGCTCGTAGGCCGCGCTGATCTCCTCCGTTCCCGACCGCTCCACCAATTGTCTGCCGGGCAGCCCCGATTCGTCGGCCAGTTTCGCAACCGTCGCGGCATCCGCCAGATTGAGCTGGTCCTCCCAGACCGCGGCAAAAGCGCGCCGCAAATAGCGGTCGGGGTCGAGTCCGGCTTCGATCGCGGCAATCACGACGCCATCCGCAAGCCGGGCGTTGAACGGCCAGTTCGCCGGCTGCAGGTGGAATTTCAGGCCGCGCTTGTCGCGCCAGCGCTGCAGCTCGACCATCCGGTAGCGCTGCCGCACCGGATGGCGCTTCATCAGTGGCAATCCGCCGGTCTCCGAAAACAGGTCGACCAGCACCACCGGCTTGTGATTCACCCTGAGATCATAGGTACTTACGAGATCGCGAAAGGATCCATGTCCGATATAGGCCCAGGGCGATTGAAACGAGAAATAGTAGTCGACCTGGCGCGGCATGCGGGCTCCGGAACGGGGATTGGTGGATGTTTCGCGCATCCCAACAGAGCGGCCAATCGCGCGCAAGATCGCTGGTGATGCGGCGGAGCCTTTTCCGTTCCGATGAATCGGAACGGGGCTCCAGATTCTTGTTTTGACGCGTTTTCTTTGCGCGAACCGGCCTCCACTTCGCTGGAAAACGCTGTAACTGCTGCACTGCGATGGCGGGTCCACGGGGCCTCGGACATCGTCTAAAAATATCCAGTTAAATCAACGCACTAACTGGTTACCACGCAATCTTGACTTGATTAGACGCGGTAAGTATGGTCCGCGCGGCTTTCAAGGGTGACGGGCGCAATTTCCATCAACCGCGGGCATCGTTTAGGGTCTTGGGCATGGCCGAAGACAACAACGACAACGCAAGTGGAAATCGCGATCAATCGTCGTCCGACGAAGCTGCGCTTTCCGCAAGGCTCGGAAGTCTGGATCAGCGGTTGTCCGAAATTCGTGACAGCCGCAAAGTCGGGACTGACCAACCCGGAACCGAAAGCGGAGACCCGGCTGCCAGAGCTTCGGCGATGGCGCTCGGTTTCCGCCTTTCCTCGGAGTTGATCGCGGGTGTTGTCGTCGGGGCGGCGATTGGCTGGGGATTCGACCGTTTATTGTCGACATCGCCGTTCGGTTTCATCGTGTTTGTTCTGCTCGGCTTCACGGCCGGCGTGTTCAACGTGGTGAGGTCCGCGGGCGCGGCTTCAGGCAAACGCTGATCGTCGATGGGAAGTCACGACATTTGAAATTCGATTGCCGGCCAGGCCGGTGGATAAAGAGCCGCGCGGATGAAAATCGACCCGATCCATCAGTTCAATATCGAGCCGCTGTTCACGATCGGCCATATCGGCAACCAGACGATCGCCTTCACCAATTCGTCGCTCTACATGTTCATTGCGGTGGCGGTGATCTCGATCCTGATGATCGGCACCGGACGGCAGCTGGTGCCCGGGCGCATGCAGTCGGTCGCCGAGATCTCCTACGAGTTCGTCGCCAGCACGATCCGCTCTACCGCCGGCTCGGAAGGCATGAAGTTCTTCCCGCTGATCTTCTCGCTGTTCATGCTGATCTGTGTTTCGAACCTGATCGGCATCATCCCCTACACGTTCACGATTTCGAGCCACATCATCGTCACCGCGACGCTGGCGCTGTTGGTGTTCTTCACCGTCCTGATCTACGGCCTCTACAAGAACGGCCTGAAATTCTTCAAGATCTTCGTGCCCTCCGGCGTCCCGATCTACATCCTGCCGCTGGTCATGTTCATCGAAATCCTGTCGTTCTTCCTGCGGCCGGTTTCGCACAGCGTCCGCCTGTTCGCCAACATGCTAGCCGGCCACATCGCGCTGAAGGTGTTCGCTGGCTTCGTCGCCATGCTTGGCGCCTCGCTCGGCGCGCTGGGCTGGGCCGGCGGCATGCTGCCGCTGGCGCTGACCGTCGCGCTGACCGCGCTGGAACTACTGGTCGCGTTCCTGCAGGCCTACGTGTTCGCGATCCTGACCTGCATCTACCTCAACGACGCCATTCATCCGGGACACTAAACGGTCCGGGGAATTTCCACCCTCACTTTGTCTTACCTCTCAAGGAGCTCAAGAAAATGGAACCGGCAGCAGCAAAACTTATCGGCGCGGGCATCGCATGCATCGGCATGGGCGGCGCAGGCGTGGGCGTGGGCGTGATCTTCGGCAACTACCTCGCCGCCGCCGTGCGCAATCCGTCCGCAGCCCAGGGCCAGTTCGGCAACCTGATCTTCGGCTTCGCCGTGACCGAAGCGCTCGGCATTTTCTCGCTGCTGATCGCGCTGCTGCTGCTGTTCGTTCCGCTCTGAGCGGTACCCTATCGCGCCGTCCGTCCCGGGCGGCGCGTCTGACAGCAACAGGAGGACCCCGTGGCTGAAAAGAGTCATGGTACCCCGGCCAAGGGCCACGAGACCGGCGCCCACACCGAAGCCCCAGGCGGCCACGGCGGAGGATTTCCTCCGTTCGAGTCGTCAACCTACGCTTCGCAGCTGGTGTCGCTGGTCATTGCCTTCGTCGCGCTCTACCTGATCGTGTCGCGTATTGCGCTGCCGCGTGTCGGCGGCGTGATCGACGCACGTGCCAATGCGATCGAGGGCGATCTGTCCGCGGCGCAGAAGCTGAGGGACGAATCGGACGCGGCGTTGAAGGCCTATGAAACGGACCTCGCTTCGGCGCGTTCCCGTGCCCAGGCCATCGGCAACGAGACCCGCGAGAAGCTGAACGCGGCCTCGGAGGCCGAGCGCAAGACGCTGGAAGACCAGCTCAACGCCAAGCTTGCCACCGCCGAGAAGCAGATCGCGGCGACCCGCGAGACCGCGATGAGCAACGTCCGTGGCATCGCCGCGGACGCGGCCAGCGCCATCGTCCAGCGTCTGACCGGCGTGCTGCCTGACGGCAACACGGTGAACAGCGCGGTCGACGCGTCGTTGAAGGGATAGTCTGATGTTGTTCGAACCGGAAACATGGGTCGCGGTAGCCTTCGTCATCCTGATGGCGCTGTTTGCCTATCTCGGTATCCACCGCACGGTGCTGACGGCGCTCGACAAGCGCGCCGAGCGCATCAAGGCCGAACTCGACGACGCCCGCCGTCTGAAGGACGAAGCCGCCAAGCTGCTGGCCGACTACAAGGCCAAGCGCGCCACCGCGGAACGCGAAGCCGACGAAATCATCTCCAACGCCAAGGCCGAAGCCGAACGCATCGCGATCGAAGCCAAGGCCAAGATGGAAGACTTCGTCGCCCGCCGCACCAAGACCGCCGAGAGCAAGATCGCGCTCGCCGAAGCCCAGGCTGTGGCTGACGTTCGCGCCGCCGCGGCCAACGCCGCCGTCACCGCCGCCTCGACCATCCTGTCGCAGTCGGTCAAGGGCTCGGTCGCCGACGACCTGCTCGCCAAGGGCATCGCCGAGGTTCGCGCCAAGCTGAACTGAGCGGTCTCGATCAAATCAAAAGAGCCGGCGCGAGATCATCGCGCCGGCTCTTTTCATGGCTGCTTCTTCTTTTTCGGCGC
>JAIEPP010000500.1 GCA_019748335.1 Xanthobacteraceae bacterium | reverse complement strand
GTCGCCCGCCGCCGCGGCGGGGATCGCGTCCGGCATCCGTCTGCGTGCCTATAAATTCGACCGCTACAAGACCAGGAAGAAAGACGGCGAGAACGGCGCGTTGCGCGCCGACATTTCGATGGCGGTCGGCGATGTCGCCGAATCAAAAAAGGCCTTTGCGCCGGCGTCCCATGTCGTCGACGGCGTGATCATCGCGCGCGAACTCGTCAACGAGCCGCCGAACGTGCTCTACCCCGTCGAATTCGCACGCCGCGCCAGCCAGCTCAAAAAACTCGGCGTCGGTATTGAGGTGCTCGACGTCAAGGCGATGACGAAACTCGGCATGGGCGCATTGCTCGGCGTATCCCAGGGCTCGACCCAGCCCGGCCGCACCGTGATCATGCGCTGGAACGGCGGCAAGAAGGGCGATCAGCCGGTGGCGTTCGTGGGCAAGGGCGTCTGCTTCGATACCGGCGGCATTTCCATCAAGGGCGCCGCCAGCATGGAGGACATGAAGGGCGACATGGGCGGCGCCGCCTGCGTCGTCGGCCTGATGCACGCGCTCGCCGCGCGCAAGGCCAAGGTCAACGTCGTCGGTGCCATCGGCCTGGTCGAGAACATGCCCGACGGCAATGCCCAGCGTCCTGGCGACATCGTCACCTCGATGTCCGGCCAGACCATCGAAATCATCAACACCGACGCCGAGGGCCGCCTGGTGCTGGCCGACGTGCTCTGGTACGTGGCCAAGAAGTTCAAGCCCAAATTCATGGTCGATCTCGCTACCCTGACCGGGGCGATCATGGTGGCGCTCGGCACCCAGCACGCCGGTCTGTTTTCCAACAATGACGAACTGTCGGAGCGGCTGACCAAGGTTGGACTGGAGACCGACGAGCGCGTCTGGCGCATGCCGCTCGGTCCCGACTACGACAAGATGATCGATTCGCAATTCGCCGACGTGAAGAACGCCGGCGTGCGCAACGGCGGTTCGATCACCGCCGCCCAGTTCCTGCAGCGATTCGTCGACAACACGCCATGGGCCCATCTCGACATCGCCGGCACCGCGATGGGCGCGCCGAAGACGGAAATCAATCACAGCTGGGGTTCGGGCTACGGCGTGCGGCTGCTGGAGCGGCTGGTCGCGGAATATTACGAAGCCAAAAAGTAAGCATAGCGTTTTCGAGCGAAGTGGAAGCCGGTTCGCGTAAAGAAAACGCGTCAAACAAGATTCCATAACGGCTTGAGCAACAGCCCGGTTAATATGGTCGAGGTCGGATGACGGAAGTCCTGTTCTACCATCTGCAGAACATGTCGCTCGAAAGCGTGCTGCCGCCGCTGCTGGAAAAGTCGCTGGAGCGCGGCTGGCGCGTGGTCGTGCAATCGACGTCCGAGGAGCGCGCCGACGCGCTCGACGCGCATCTGTGGACCTATAGCGACGACTCGTTCCTGCCGCACGCCACCTGGCGCGCCGGCGACGCCGAGCATCAGCCCGTGATTCTGTCGATTGAAGATGGCAACCCGAATCGCGCCAATGTCAGGTTCCTGATCGACAATGCGGCGCTGCCGGCCGATTCCGACAGCTACGAGCGGGTGGTACTGGTGTTCAATGGCGAGGATCCCGATGCATTAAGTGCGGCGCGCGGCGCCTGGGCCGATTGCAAGGCGCGGGGATTTGAGGTGACTTACTGGCAGACCGACGAGCGGGGCAGGTGGCAGCGGCGGCAATAGCGATCTCGGGCAATTAATGATAATTTGCGGTTTCTGGCTTTGACCTTGCGGGAAGCCACGGTGGTGCCGCAAAGTGATGTTCGGACAAGGCGTTACATTACAATTGGTTACGTGTGGGGCGGGAACCGGGGTCTAGCGTGCGAGACGGAACGACTGCTCGAAAACCACTGTTGGCGCTGCTGCTGCTTGGGCCCGTGCTCGCGGGCTGCGGGAGCGCGTCCGACCTTCTTTCCAAGGATGCGGACTGGTTTTCGCGTTCCGGGCGGGTGTTCGTCCGCAACGCCTCCATTGAATCGCCACCGCTGACCCCGACCAAACCGGTTACCCCCGATGATCTCGTCAGTGCCGAAGGCGGCTGTCCGGGCATGGCGGCTCCCGGCGCGGATGCCAACGCGCTCGCTGACGGCGCCGCCGGCGCGCCTCCCTCGACGTCAGGCACGGTGGCGCTCGGTCACACCGAATGCGACGTGGTGCGCGGCATCGGTGCGCCCGACAGCGTCAATCTTTCCAACAATTCGCGTGGCGATCGGGTGGCCGTCGTCAACTATTCGCGCGGCCAGCGCGCCGGAATCTACACCTTTACCGCCGGACGCCTGTCGTCGATCGAGCGCGGACCCGAGCCGGTGGCGCAGCCAAAGGTCGCCAAGCCGAAGCCGAAGAAAAAGCCCGCATAATCCGCATAACGAGATTGGGTTGGCCGCGACGTCGTCCTTTTTTCGGCTGCCATTCTACTTTGCATGGGGTTGTTTTCGCGATTTTTCGTTTGGCCGCTCTGACATATTGTCGTTGCCGCGGCATTGCCGGCTGAATGGCCGTGGCGCTGCCGATAAATCCGGAGCTATTTCGTGCAGGTCACGCCCTATTTGTACTTCAAAGGCAATTGCGAGAGCGCGCTGCGGTTCTATGAGGCCTGCGGCCTCGGCAGGATCACGGAGCTGCGGCGCATCGAAGGCAGCCCGCTCGAGACGCGCGATGGCGCGGCGTGGCGGGACAAGGTGATGCATTCCGTGCTCGAGGGACCGGGCTTGCGGCTATGTGCTTCGGATGGACCGGACTCGGAGCCGATGAAGGGCTGCGCCATCTTCATCGAGCTGGATAATGTTGCTGCGGCGGCGACGCTGTTCGACGCGTTGTCCGACGGCGGTCGCGTCACCGTTCCCTACAAGCTGCAGTTCTGGGGCGATCACTACGGCAACTTCACCGACAAATTCGGTGTCCAGTGGGCGATTGCCGCGCACCCCACGTCGGCTGCCGTGCCGGCCGGAGATTAGCCCGTCGCCTGGTCGTATTGCGAGCTTGCCTCCAGCCAGACTTCTTCGGCGCGCTGCAAGGCGCTTGCTGCACCGGCGCGCGCCTTGCTGAGCTGGGCCGCCTGCTTGGGATCGCGGGTGAACAGATCCGGCAGCGCCAGTGCGGTATCGATCTTGGCGATGATGCCGTTGATGCGCTCGATTTCGGCTTCGGCGTTGGCGATTTTCTGTTTCAGCGGCGTCCGCTTTTCGGGTTTGCCGCGCTCGGGCCGGGGGGTGTCCCGTTCCCTGTCGCGCTCGCTGCCGCGGTCGCGCGAATTGGTGCGCATGCCGCGCGCCGACAACACCATGCGGCGGTAATCGTCGAGGTCGCCGTCATAGGCCTCGACCTTCTGGTCGGCGACGACCCACAATTGATCCGCGCAGGCCTCGATCAGATAGCGGTCATGCGAGACCATGATCACGGCGCCGGGGAATTCGTTGATCGCTTCGGCCAGCGCCGCGCGGCTGTCGATGTCGAGATGGTTGGTCGGCTCGTCGAGGATGATCATGTTGGGGCCGAAGAACGTGGCCAATCCCAGCAACAGCCGCGCCTTCTCGCCGCCGGACAGGCTTTTCACCAGGGTATCGCCGGCCTTGCCGGAGAAGCCGATCGCGCCGACGCGCGCGCGGACCTTGCTCTCGGGGGTGTCGGGCATCAGCTTGCGGATGTGGTCGTAGGGCGAGCCGTCGAGATTGAGTTCGTCGACCTGATGTTGCGCGAAATAGCCGACCGACAGTTTTTCCGCGCGCGTGACCCGGCCCGAGAACGGCGGCAGCTTGTTGGCCAAAAGCTTGACCAGCGTCGACTTGCCGTTGCCGTTGGAGCCGAGCAGAGCGATGCGGTCGTCGGTGTCGATGCGCAACGTCACGCGGTTGAGCACCGGCTTCTTCGGATCGTAGCCGACCGAGACGTCGTCGACCGCGATGATCGGCGGCGACAGCATTTTTTCCGGCGTCGGAAAAGTGATCTCGCGGACGTCCTGCGTCACCAGCGCGGTGACCGGCTTCATCCGTTCCAGCATTTTCACGCGGGACTGGGCCTGGCGGGCTTTGGAGGCCTTGGCCTTGAAGCGGTCGACGAAGGCCTGCAGCCGCTTGCGCTCGTCGGCCTGGCGCCTGGCGTGCTTGGCGTCCAGCATCTCGCGGGTGGCGCGCTGTTCCTCGAACGAGGAATAGGTGCCCTTGTAGAGCGTCAGCTTGCCGCGATCGAGATGCAGGATCTGGTCGACGGAGGTATCGAGCAGGTCGCGATCATGGCTGATGACGATCACGGTGCGCGGATAGTTCGCCAGATGGTCTTCCAGCCACAGCGTGCCTTCGAGATCGAGATAGTTGGTCGGCTCGTCCAGCAGCAACAGATCCGGCGCCGAGAACAGCGTCGCTGCCAGCGCCACGCGCATGCGCCAGCCGCCCGAGAATTCGGACACCGGCCGGGCCTGGTCCGCGGTCGAAAATCCAAGTCCGCTGAGGATCGCCGCCGCGCGGGCCGGCGCGGAATGGGCGTCGATATCGACCAGCCGGGTCTGGATCTCGGCGATACGATTGGGATCGTGGGCGGTTTCGGCCTCATGCAGCAGCGCGTCGCGCTCCAGATCGGCCTTCAGCACGATGTTGACGAGGCTTTCCGGGCCGTCGGGGGCTTCCTGCGCCAGGCTGCCGATGCGCCAGCGCGGCGGCAGTGTGATACTGCCGGACTCCACCGCCAGCTCGCCGCGGATCGCATGAAACAGCGTCGATTTGCCGACGCCGTTGCGGCCGACGAAACCGACGCGCGCGCCGGGCACGATCTGCACCGAGCTGTCGTCGATCAAAAGCCGCCCGGCAATCCGGACCGAAATATTGGTGATTGAAAGCATGCGGCCTTGTCACCGCTGCAGCGTGCAAACGCAACCCATTTATCTAATAAATCAGCCCTTGCGGCGCCCTCAATGCAGCTCGATTTCACGCCGGCGCAACTCGTTTACCAGTTCGCGTAACCGCGGCGGCAGCTCGGTTTCCGGGCGCAGGTTTTGATGCAGCCGTTCGCCGACGGCATCGCAGATGGAGCGGGAGGTCCTGTGATCGATTGATTCGAAATCGCTGTTATTTTGAGCATTCATGGCTGGTCTCTGACGTGTTCCACCCCGCCAACGCGCAAGGATTGATGATCTGTTGCAGGACCAAGTCGCAAAGGACCATTTTGTTTCCGCGTTGCATGGTCACACGAATTCGCTCGTAGATAGCCGCGACGGGCGCGTGCGATTGGTTCCGGGGCGACGCGAAAAAAAGCCCCGGCGCGAGGGCCGGGGCGTCCAGTCAGGGAGCTCAGATCAGTAGCAGCGGTTCACCAGCCTCCAGCGCGGGCCCCAGGGGGTTGGGACCAGGCGCCGCACATAGCAACCGCCGCCGCCGTAACCGCCGCCGTAATAGGCCGGGCCGCCGACGACGATGCGGGGTCCACCCCAGCCATGGTGCCAGCCACCACCGTGCCAGCCGCCATGCCATCCACCCCAGGCCGAGGCCGAGGTCGGCGCCAATGCGGCGACGCCCAGCGAAGCCGCGGCCACTGCAACAAGCGAGAGTTTGCGAAACATGTTCGTCTCCTCAGGGTTACGGCGCTTGCCTCGCGCCATCGGTGAAATCGCCTCCCGTGGCGCCTGGCGGGCAGATGGGCCTGCGAAAGCGTCCGATCGCGGATGATCCTAGGCCCGCGAAGCTGAATGCAGCCGGGACGGCGGTTGCAGACAGGGTTCACCTTCGTGAAATTGTCGTAATTTGTGGGCCCCGACCGCGCTGGTCAGGCGACCGCTGTCATGAAAACCATGCAAAACCGAGGGGTTAACGCGTCATCGGGTCGCTTGCCGTCGCGGGACTGCGCCGATATAAGCCCGGCAACTCTCACGCAGTATTTGCAAGGACGAAAACATGGCGATTGAACGCACTTTCTCGATCATCAAGCCCGACGCGACCGAGCGGAACCTGACCGGCGCGGTCAACGCGATCATCGAGAAGGCGGGCTTGAGGATCGTGGCCCAGAAGCGCATTCGCATGACCCGCGAACAGGCCGAGACCTTTTACGCCGTGCACAAGGCGCGTCCGTTCTTCGGCGAACTGGTCGACTTCATGACCTCGGGTCCGGTCGTGGTTCAGGTGCTGCAGGGCGAGGGCGCCGTGCTCAAGTACCGTGACGTGATGGGGGCCACCGATCCGTCGAAGGCGGCAGACGGCACTATCCGCAAGGTCCACGCCAAGTCGATCGGCGAAAACTCGGTGCACGGTTCGGATGCGACCGAGACCGCCGCGCTCGAAATCGCGCAGTTCTTCGCCGGCAACGAAATCGTCGGCTAACGTAACCGGGCGGCGAGCGATCGCCGCCCGAACCGGCCGCAAGGCCCAATCAAAGCGGCCGCAGAGCCGGTAACAAGCTGGCCTGCGAAGCCGAAAGGAAGCGCTGTGAACTGGTTGTGGCAAGTCGTCGATCCCGCGAACATCGCGGCGTTCATTACCCAGTTTCAAGCTGAAATGACCCAGCCGGCGTTCTGGGTCGCCGTCGGCAAGATCATCTGGATCAACATCCTGCTTTCCGGCGACAACGCGCTGGTGATTGCGCTGGCGTGCCGCGGGCTGTCGCCGAAACATCGGCTCTGGGGCATGATCCTCGGCGCCGGCGCCGCCGTGTTCCTGCGCATCATCTTCACCGGCATCGTCGCGACCTTGATGGAACTGCCTTACCTCAAGCTGGTCGGCGGACTGGCGCTGATCGTGATCGCCGCGAAACTGCTGGTGCCCGAGCAGGAGGAGGAGGACGGCGTCGAGTCCGCCTCGCATCTGTGGGCGGCGGTGCGCATCGTCGTCGTCGCCGACATCGTCATGAGCCTCGACAACGTGATCGCGGTCGCTGCCGCCGCCAATGGCAGCGTGCCGCTGCTGGTGCTGGGCCTTGCGATCAGCGTTCCCCTGATCGTCGCGGGCGCGGCCCTGATCATGGCGCTGCTGACGCGGCTGCCGATCCTGGTCTGGGCCGGCGCCGCGCTGCTGGGCTGGATCGCCGGCGACGTCATCGCCACCGATCCGGCGATCCACCCGAAGCTCGACGCGCTGCTGTCGGGCTCGTTCGGCGTCAAGCTCGATGCTATGCTGGCCTCGTTTGGCGCGGGTCCGCATTTTGCCAATCACGGTAACGGTGGCGAACTCGTCTGTGCTGTTCTGGGCGTCATCGTCGTGCTGGCGGTCGGTGCCGTCTGGCGCAAGCGCACGCTGCAAAAGCACGCGGAGCATTCCGCCGGCACGGCGTAGGACAGTCCGGCGCGCTACTCTAGCGCCGGACGATCGACCCCGATCGTCCGAGCAGCCGCGCCAGTTGCTTGAAGCGGCTGCCGACGCGGTCGGCGACGAGATCGACCATGCGATGCTCGAACATCAGCATCAGCTTGCGGCCGCGGCCGCGGAAATGCGTCGCCGGCAACACGCCGGTGCGCGCCGCCGAGATCAGGTGCGCGACGCGGAACGCGGCGCCGAGAACCCGGGCGCGTTCGTCCATCGCCGGCGGCACCAGTTCACGCACCCGTGCCGGCGGTTCGTTTTCTTCGCTCAAGCCGGCGTAGCGGTAGAACACCGACAGCGCGACAAAGGCGCGGCCCTGGTGGCTGATCGAGCCGAAATTGCCGTTGGTGATCAGGCTCAGCGTTTCCTCGCCGCGATGGTCGGGATGCACGCGCCAGCCGATATCCGACAGCAGGCATGCGGCATGGCGCAGGCGGCGGTCTTCCGGGGTCTCGCGCAGCTTGACCACCCGCACCAGCCGGTCGGTCCAGGACACCAGTTCCTCGGCGTGGCGGGCGGAACGCGACAACAGCCCGTTCAGGGTCTGGGCCGCGCAGATGAAGCCGTCCTTGGCGCGCTCGGTCTGCGGCAGCATTTCGTAGAGCAGGCCTTCGCGCACGCCGAAGGTCGAGAACACGATCGTCTTCGGCCGCGCGACGCGGATGATGTATTCGAGCACCAGCGCCGCATAGGTCAGCAGCGGACGCCGTGCGTCGGCGACGACTTCGATATCGGCCAGCATGTTGGCCGCCGCCAGCCGGCGCAGCCGCCGCGCGAAATCCAGCGCTTCCGCCGCAGGCAGCGAATAGCCGTGCATCACCCGCAGCGGATAGCCGCTCTGCAGGATGTGGATGCGCGCCAAAGCGCGCCAGGTGCCGCCGACCGCATAGAAGGTGCGACCGTGGCCGGCCTTGAGCTGGGCGACGTCGATCAGTTCGGTCCGGACAATGCGCTCGGCGCGCTTCAAGGATTTGTCGGCGAGGTCCTGCAGCGCCAGGCTGCCGAGCGGCAGGGTCACGCCGCTGCGGACGCGGTTGCCGTGGACGTCGATCAGTTCGAGCGAACCGCCGCCGAGATCGCCGACGATGCCATCGGGGTTATGAATACCGGAGATGACGCCGAGCGCGGACAGTTTTGCCTCGCGCGGGCCGGAAAGGATTTCGATTTTGGCGCCGCAGATGCGCTCGGCCTTGGCGATGAAGTCGGGGCCGTTCTCGGCGTCGCGGCAGGCGGCGGTCGCGATCGCATAGACGCGGCCGACCTGCTGGATCCGGCACAGCGCGCGAAACCGCCGCAGCGCCGTCAGCGCCTTGGCGACGGCGTCGGGCGCCAGGAGGCCGGTGCTCTGGACCTCGCGGCCGAGCCCGCAGAGCGCCTTCTCGTTGAAGATGGTGACGAGGCTGCGCGCCATTCGCTCATAGACAACGAGACGAACCGAGTTCGAACCGATGTCGATGACGGCGACGCTGGAGGTGCGCCTGCGCGGCCGCTTCACAGCCGCAATCCGTTATGACGGTTGCTGACGCTCGTTCCGACGGGTGAGGCGGCGCGGCGAAGATTCCTTGAGAGACTTTCCACGGCCTGACAGACTCGGATTTGTCATGAAATAGTTATGTAGATTGAACGGCTCTTCGCCTTTCGCGGCCTTCATACGCGTTGACGACCCGTCGGGCAACAATTGCCAGCTTTGCTCGGTATCCTTCAGATTCGCGACCATGATCTGTTCGAGAACCTGCTGATGCACCGTGGGATTTTGCAGCGGACAAAGGATTTCGACGCGGCGGTCCAGGTTCCGCGGCATCATGTCGGCGGAGGAGATATACACAGCCGCTTTGGCGCTCGGCAGGCCCTGACCCATACCAAAGCAGTAGATTCGGCCGTGTTCGAGGAATCGGCCGATGATCGATTTGACCCGGATGTTGTCGGACAGGCCGGGAATGCCGGGCCGCAGGCAGCAGATTCCGCGCACCACCAGTTCGATCGCGACGCCGGCCTGCGAGGCCTCGTAGAGCGCGTCGATCACATCGGGATCGACCAGCGAGTTCATCTTCATCCAGATCACGGCCGGCCTGCCGTGCTTGGCGTGGTTGGTCTCGCCCTTGATGTGTTCGACGATGCGCTTGCGCAGGGTCAGCGGCGATACCGCCATCTTTTCGATGTCGCTCGGTTCGGCATAACCGGTGATGTAGTTGAAGACCCGCGCCGCATCGCGGCCGATCGTGGGATCCGAGGTGAAGTAGGACAGATCGGTGTAGATGCGCGCCGTCACCGGGTGGTAGTTGCCGGTACCGGTGTGGACATAGGTGGCGAGATTGCCGCCTTCGCGGCGTACCACCATCGACAGCTTGGCGTGGGTCTTCAGTTCGATGAAGCCGTAGACGACCTGGACACCGGCGCGTTCGAGATCGCGCGCCCAGCGGATGTTGGCTTCCTCGTCGAAGCGGGCCTTGAGCTCGATCAGCGCGGTCACCGACTTGCCGGCTTCGGCGGCTTCCGCCAGCGCGCGCACGATCGGCGAGTTGTTCGAGGTGCGGTACAGCGTCTGCTTGATGGCGACGACATCCGGATCGCGCGCGGCCTGCTGCAGGAACTGGACGACGACGTCGAAGGATTCGTAGGGGTGATGGACGATGAGGTCCTTCTGCCGGATCGCGGCGAAGATGTCGCCGCCGTGATCGCGCACGCGCTCGGGATGGCGCGGCACATAGGGTACGAATTCGAGGTCGGGACGGTCGATCCGGGTCAGCTGCGACAGCTCGTTCATCGCCAGCACGCCATCGACCAGAAAAATCTCGTCGTCGGCGGTGGACAGCGCGCGCTGGACGAAGGCGCGCAATTCCTCGGGCATCTTGGCTTCGATCTCGAGCCGTATCACCGACCCGCGCCGCCGCCGCTTCAGCGCGGTCTCGAACAGCCGAACCAGATCCTCAGCCTCTTCCTCGATTTCCAGTTCGGAATCGCGGATCACCTTGAAGGCGCCTTGGCCCTTGACGGTGTAGCCGGGGAACAGGCGGCCGATGAACAGGCCGGTGGCCTGCTCCAGCGTAATCAGCCGCACCGTGCCGTCCTTGCCCGCGGGCATGCGGATGAAGCGGTCGATCTTGCCGGGCATACGTATGAGCGCGTTCATCGGCTTGCCGTCGGCGACGCGCGCCAGATGCAGCGCGATGGTAAAGCCGAGGCTCGGAATGAACGGGAAGGGATGCGCCGGATCGATCGCCAGCGGCGTCAGCAGCGGGAAGATGTTGTGGAGGAAGTAGTCCTCGATCCAGCTTCGCTCCGCCTTGGTGACGTCGTGGCCGTCGACGAGAACGATACCGGTCTCGGAGAGCACGGTGCGCAGGTTGCTCCAGATCGCCTGCTGGTCGCTGGCGAGTTCGGACACCGTCTTGTTGATGGCGACGAGCTGTTCGGAGGGCGTCAGGCCGTCGGGGCTGCGCTCGGCGATGCCTTCGCGGACCTGCGCCTTGATACCGGCGACGCGGACCATGAAGAACTCATCAAGGTTATTGGCGGAAATCGACAGAAACCGCACCCGTTCCAGCACCGGATGGCCGGGATTGACGGCCTCCTCGAGCACCCGGCGGTTGAAATGCAGCCAGGACAGCTCGCGATTGATGAATCGCTCGGGGCTCGAGGCGATCGCGGGTGGAGCGTCGGCGCTTGCATCTTTTTCTTTAATTTCAATAACTTGTGCCGATTCCATGAAGCTTCGATCCATCTCAGCCGGGGGCGCAAAAGGCTTGTAAGGCGGGTGCAGCGCGAACCATGTGATACGCCGATGACGTTTCAATGACATTGATGTTCCGGCGCAGCCAGCCGTCAAGGCGGCCCGCTGCCGCGGAATCAGGCGTCGCGCAGCAATTCGGCCGCCAGCGCCCGGGTCACCGGCCGGCCGAGCCGCAACGCCTCGGTGTCCAGGAGGTCGATCGCCCGGCGGGCGGCGGCGTAGGACCGCTCGATCCGGGTGGCGAGATAGCTCACGACGGTCTCGTCGATGCTCAACTGGCGGTCGGCACAGAATTTGACGATCAGGCCGCGAAACAGCAGATCGTCGGGCGGCAGCAGCGACACCACCGGGATGGCGCGCAGCCGTGACCGGAGGTCGCGCAATTCGATCTCGAAGGCGGAAGGCGCCACGCGCGCGGTGAGCAGCACGAAGGCCTCGTCCTCGCGCGCCAGGTTGAGCAGATGGAACAGGGCGCGCTCGTCGAAGTCCTGTGGCCGCAAATCCTCGACTACCAGCGCGCCGGTGGCCAATGCGCCGGGGACGGCGGCGGCGTCGAGCGCATGCGCCGACGTCGAACGCGCGCCGGCTTCCTCGGCCCAGATCGCTGCCAGATGGCTTTTGCCCGAACCCTCCGGACCGACCAGCAGCATGACGCGGTTGGGCCAGTCCGGCCAACGTTCGATCAGCGCCAACCCGGCCTCATTGGCCGGGCCTTCCATGAAATTGTCGCGGGTCAGGCTCTCTGCGTGCGGCAGCGCAAAGGCCAACTGACGGGGTTGAACGCGAACTGCCACACACATCTCCAGGCCGGGAACGTCCGGCGCCCGACACAATCTATCGCATTTTTGAGCGAAGTGGGTACCGGCTTCGCTTGAAGCAAACGAAAGCGTCTCAAGCTTTGTCTTTGACGCGTTTTCTTGACGTGAACCGGTACCCACTTCACTCGAAAATGCTTTACCGCGCGTCGATCGTGCTCATGTGCCGCACCCACCCGACGAGATAGAGCGAGACCGAAACCAAAGTAAAGACCGTCACGAAACCCATCAAAATGATGTCATAGGGCGCCGGCTTGAAGTTGAAGCCGAGCGAGGCCAGCACCAGTGCGGCGAACGCCACCTGGGCGACCGTATTGAGCTTGGAAACCATCGAAGGTTTCATCGGCACCGGCTTGTCGAACAGCCACGACACGATCACGGCGGTGACGATCATGATGTCGCGCGACACCACCAGGATGACGATCCAGCGCGGCACCGCGCCCCAGATTCCGAGGGCGACATAGATCGACACCAGCAGCGCCTTGTCGGCCAGCGGGTCGAGCAGGGCGCCGAGCTCGCTCGCCATGTTGAACCGCTTGGCGAGGAAGCCGTCGACGGCGTCGCTGACCCCGGCAATGACGAAGATGGCGAATGCAATTTCCATCTGGCTGGAGACGATTGCCCAGACGATGACGGGCACCAGAATGATGCGTCCCAGCGTGATGATGTTCGGAATACTCAACTCGGTCGCTTCCCGGCTCCCGGCCTGACGAATCCGGCCCTTTGGGGCCGGCGGGCTGTTATCTACATAGTATATGCGAGATGCGGTTGCGAGCCATTGCAGGAACGCGGAATTCCTCGTAACCAGCCGTCATCATACGGAATTTGGGCATGAACGACCGCAAAAACGGCCTCACTTACGCGGATTCGGGCGTCGATATCGATGCGGGCAACCGTCTCGTCGATCTGATCAAGCCGATGGTGCGCGCCACCGCGCGCGCGGGCGCCGACGCCGAGATCGGCGGCTTTGGCGGGCTGTTCGACCTCAAGGCCGCCGGCTTCAAGGACCCGATCCTGGTGGCCGCCACCGACGGCGTCGGTACCAAGCTCAAGATCGCGATCGAGACCGGCCTGCATGGCGGCATCGGCATCGACCTGGTGGCAATGTCGGTCAACGACCTCGTGGTTCAGGGCGCCGAGCCGCTGTTCTTTCTCGACTATTTTGCCTGCGGCAAGCTCGACCCCGAGGCCACCGCAGCAATCGTGGCCGGGATCGCCGAAGGCTGCCGCGAATCCGGCTGCGCGCTGATCGGCGGCGAGACCGCGGAAATGCCCGGGCTCTACAAGGACGGCGACTACGATCTCGGTGGCTTTGCGGTCGGCGCCGCCGAGCGCGGCACGCTGTTGCCGACGCCGGATATCAGCGTTGGCGATGCCGTAATCGGGCTTGCCTCGTCGGGCGTTCATTCCAACGGCTATTCGCTGGTGCGCAAGATCGTGGAAAACTCCGGCCTCGGCTTCGACGCGCCGGCGCCGTTCTCGCCGGTCATGACATTGGGCGGCGCGCTGCTGACGCCGACGCGGCTCTACGTGAAATCGTGCCTGCGCGCGATCCGCGAGACCGGCGCGATCAAGGGCCTCGCCCACATCACCGGCGGCGGCTTCACCGACAATATTCCGCGGGTGCTGCCGAAACATCTCGGCGTCGGGATCGATCTGGCGCGGCTGCCGGTGCTGCCGGTGTTCAAATGGCTGGCGGAGCAGGGCGGCATTGCCGAGCTTGAACTGCTGCGCACCTTCAACTGCGGCATCGGCATGATCGCGATCGTCAGGCCGGACGCGATCGACGAGGTCACCGAGGTGTTCACGCAGGGCGGCGAGACTGTAGCGCTGCTCGGCGAGGTGATCGCCGCCGAAGGCGAACATCGCGTGGTCTATAACGGTCACCTCGACCTCACGCCATGAAGCGCCGTGTCGCCATCCTGATTTCCGGGCGCGGCTCCAACATGGCCGCGCTGATCGACGCAGCGAAGGCGCCGGATTTTCCCGCCGAAATCGTCGCGGTGATTTCCAACCGGGCCGATGCGCCCGGGCTGGAAAAGGCAGCTGCCTGCGGCATCCCGACTGTTGTGATCGAGAGCAAGCCCTTCGGCAAGGATCGCGCCGGATTCGAGGCCGTGCTGCAGCGGACGCTGGACGCGCGCCAGGTCGAGCTGATTTGCCTCGGCGGCTTCATGCGGCTGTTCACCGCCGAATTCGTCCGGCACTGGT
>JAIEPP010000476.1 GCA_019748335.1 Xanthobacteraceae bacterium | reverse complement strand
TCGATCGGGAAACTCTAGTTTATTGTTTTGACGCGTTTTCTTCACGCGAACCGGTGCCCACCCCCGGATCAAGTCCGAGGGCATGCTTCGCTCGAAAACGCTCTCGCGGCACCGGCTGCCGCTTTGCCATTGGGCGCTGAAAACGCTAAGCCATCCCGGCAGGGAACGATGCAAGCATCGTCTCCCCGGATCTTGCCCGGAGCCATCCGTTGACCGCTCGCCGCCGTATCGCCGTTGCCGTGTTTCTCGCCCTCGCCGCGCCGGTTTCCACTGATGCCGCGATGGCGCAAAGCGCGATAGCCGCCGCCGTGGCCAAGCCGGTTTTGCTGCCCGACATCGTGATCGGATCGCCGAAAGCGCCGATCACCATCACCGAATATGCATCGATGAGCTGCTCGCATTGCGCGGCTTTCGGCGAGAACGTCTTTCCGATGCTGCGGTCGAAATACATCGATACCGGCAAGGTGCGCTTCGTGTTTCGCGAGTTCCCGCTCGATATCAAGGCAGCGACCGCCTCGATGCTGGCGCGCTGCATCGGCAAGGGCGATTCCGAAAAGTCCCTGGGTGCGATCGAGACCCTGTTCAAGCTGCAGGAGCGGCTGGTGGAGGAAACCAAGGAGACGCTGCTCTTTGTCGGCAAGCTGAACGGAATGAGCGAGCAGGAAGTCGCGGCTTGCGCGTCGGATCAGGCGCAACTCGACAAACTTACCGCCGATCAGCAATACGCGGTGCGGGAGTTGAAGGTCGTCTCGACGCCGACCTTCTTCCTCAACGGCGTGAAGCTGCAGGGGTCGATGCCCTTCGAGGATCTCGAAGAGCGGATCAAGCCGCTGCTCCGGAAATAACGCGCGGCGGCCAACGTTCTTTCCCCTTGTCCGGCGCGGCGCGCTCGCCGATGATGGCGCCAACAAGCAGATCTGGGAGAACGTCATGACCGCCGTATTGCGCGTATTGCTCGCAGCTATCTGGCTGTTTTCCGGTGTCGCGGCGGCATCGGCGGAAGGATATCCCAACAAGCCGGTGCGTATCGTGGTCGGATTCACCGCTGGCGGACCGACCGATGCGATCGCCCGTATCGTGGCGCAGAAACTTTCCGACAGCCTCGGCCAACAGTTCGTCGTCGAGAACATCGGTGGCGCTGGCGGCAATACCGCGTCCGGCCAGGTCGCGCGCGCAACGCCCGACGGCTACACGATCATGGCGATCTCGACCGGTTTCGTCGTCAATCCTACCCTTTACGCCAAGGTGCCCTACGACCCGATCAAGGACTTTGCTCCGGTGACGCTAGTCGCAGTCTCGCCCAATGTCGTCGTGGTCAATCCATCGGTCCCGGCCAAAACATTGCCCGAACTGGTGCAACTCATTCGCGACAATCCCGGCAAGTATAGCTTTGCCGGACCCGGCGTCGGCTCGACGCCACATCTCGGCGGCGAACTGTTCCGGCTGGCATTCAATCTCGACCTCGTGCACGTGCCGTTCGCCGGAGCAGGTCCTGCGGTCCAGGCTACCGTCGGCGGCCATACCCCGATCGCGTTCACCGCACTGCCGCCGTCGCTCCCGGCGGTCCAGGCCGGCCAACTGCGTGCGCTCGGCATTGCGGCAAGCAAACGCGCTGCGGGGATGCCTGATGTGCCGACGTTTGCCGAACAGGGCATCAAGGATCAGGATGCCGAAACCCTGACCGGCATCGTCGCGCCGGCGGGAACCCCGAAGGAGATCGTCGATCTGCTCTATCGCGAGATCGCGAAGGCTGTTTCTCAAGCCGACGTAAAGGAACGCCTCACCACGCTGGGGTTCGATCCGGTCGCCAATACGCCGGATGAGTTCGGCGCCCGCATCAAGCTGGAGATCGACAAGTGGGGCAAGGTGGTGCGGGACGCCAAATTGCGGATCGAGTAGATGCGCCGGCTGCGCGACAAGGCCACGATATATGGCGTGACCGCTATCGCTGCACCCCAATTTCTACTTTGCATGGGGTTGTTTTCGATATTTTGAGTCCGGGGCCTTGTGACTTACCGCCCTCGCCGGTCTCGCGGCTCACTTCACATCGATGAAAGTCAGGCCGATCCGGTTCTTCTGGATCCAGGCCACCTGGCATTCGTGAACGATCGAGGAGTCCTTCGCCATCACGAGGCGAAATCGCTGCGGCACGAAGGCCGGGTTCTCCACATCGATCGCGGCGCCCTCGAGCGAAATATTTCGCACGACGCAGCGCATCACGGAACCGCCTGACGAAACAAAGGCTGGCTCGTCGACGTCGGTTCGCGGATGCCTTCGTTTCTCTTCCATTCCGTTCCATCCCGACTGAGCCGTGTGCACTGCAGCGGTTGCCCAGGCGCTGTGACGGAGCGCAGCCGCGGATTGGTTGCACCCGATTTGAGCCACCAGCGCAATTTGTTTTTGTGCGGGGCGGTACCGCGTCCCCATCGTTTATGTGCAGGTGTGCCCCGCGTCTTCGCGGGCTTGCCGTTCACGCCGGTGCCACGATAGCCTTTCCGAACATGAGCGGTGCGCAGGCGCGACGCCCGCTCGGATAAAAATGAACAGGCGCCGAGGGGAAACGCCATGTTCGAGATTCTCGACCGCCGGACGAGTCTGACCGGCAACCAGATCAAGATCCTTGCCGCGGCCATCATCGGCGATGCACTCGAATTTTTCGATTACTTCCTGATCGGATTCGTGCTCGCCTTCCTGATCGGCCCCTGGAAACTGACCTTCGGGCAATCGGCCACCGTGCTGATGAGTTCCGGCATCGGCGCCATCATCGGCGCCTATGTCTGGGGCTGGCTGGCCGATCGCGTCGGCCGCCGGGTCGTGTTCATCGGTACCGTGCTGAATTTTTCGATCGCGACCGGCCTGCTGTATTTCACGCCGGAAAACGGTTGGGTCTATCTCGCGATCATGCGCTTCTTCGTCGGAACCGGCGTCGGCGGGCTGTATTGCGTCGACCTGCCGCTGGTACAGGAATTCATGCCCTCCTCCAAGCGCGGCTGGGTTGGCGGCCTCGTGACCTGCGTGATCCCGCTCGGTGTCGGCCTCGGTGCGGTGATGGGCGCCTTGATCGGCAGCGGCGAATGGCGCTTGCTGTTCGCGATCGGCGTGTTGCCGGCGTTTCTCGTCCTGCTCGTCCGCCTCTGGGTTCCGGAGTCGCCGCGCTGGCTCTGCCGCCAGGGCCGCTATGAAGAAGCGCGCAAGTCGCTGGCCTGGGCGCTGCAGATGGAGCCGTCAGCGCTGCCGATGCCGACAGCCGCCGATGCGGGTCCCATCGTCAAGTCGAACTGGCTCGACCTGTTCAAATACCCGCGCAGTCTGCTGGTTTCCTGGCTTGGCAATGCCGGCGCCCAGACCGGCGTCTACGGCATCACGCTGTGGGCGCCGTCGCTGTTCGTGCTGCTGTTGAAGGTATCGCCGCAGGAAGCTGCCAAGATGATGATCCTGCTCAGCGTCTCCGGCTTCATCGGCCGCCTTTCCTTCTCGTATTTCTCGGAACTGCTGGGACGGCGCACGGCGGGCGGACTGCTCGGCCTCGGCGCCGGCATTCTGACCATCGTCGCCGGATACAATTACGACACAACGTTGTTCGGCCTGTCGGCGTTCTGGCTGATCCTGGCTGCGGCCTTCTTCTTCGCCGATGGCGGCTTTGCCATCGTCGGGCCCTATGCGGCCGAGGTCTGGCCTTCGCATCTCAGGACCACTGGCATGGGATCGGCCTATGGCTTTGGCGGCATCGGCAAGATCATCGGCCCGGTGGGACTTGCCCTAATCGTCGGCTCCAACAATTATCTCAAACCCGACGTGCCGCTGACCCAGATCCCGACCGCCTTTGTTTATCTCGGCTGCTGGTTCCTGATGGCCGGGATCGTGTATTATTTCATCGGCTTCGAGACCAAGGGCAAGTCGATCGAACAGATCGACAGGGAACTGGCCGACGGGCTTGATCTTTCGACCGCACGCGTTCGTCAGGCTTAGTCTTGGATATGTAAGTCTTGGATACCCGGTTTTGGATACAATGATTGCAACCAGTGCCGATCTTGCGGGCGATCCAACGGTGATCGCCCGCGCGGAGGCCGTGCGCCCTCATGTCGCGGCGGCCTCCAACGACATCGAGGCGACGCGCCGACTGCCGCCGGCGCTACTCGACAGGCTGCACGACGCGCAACTGTTCCGGCTGTTGTTGCCGCGTTCCTCTCGCGGCATCGAAACCGATCCCATCACCTTCTTCCACGTCATCGAAACCATTGCCAAGGCCGACGCTTCCACCGCCTGGTGCATGAGCCAGGCCGGCGGCTGCGCGATGTCGGCAGCCTATCTCGATCTGCCGGTGGCGCAGGCGATCTTCGGCGACCCACGCGCGGTGCTGGCCTGGGGACCCGGTCCCAAGGTACGCGCGGTCGAATGCGAGGGCGGCTACCGCGTCACCGGCACTTGGTCGTTTGCTTCGGGCGGCCGGCACGCGACCTGGCTCGGCGCGCACTGTCCGATCTACGCGGCGGACGGTTCGCCGAAATTCGAGGCCAACGGCGTGCCGCTGGAGCGCACCATGCTGGTGCGCACCGAGGACGTCGAATGGACCGATATCTGGAACACCGTCGGCCTGCGCGGCACCGCCAGCGACCAGTTCGCGCTGAACGACTACTTCGTCCGCGCCGATCACTCGATGACCCGCGAATTCGACCGCGAATGCCGCGAAAACGGCCCGCTCTACCGGATGGGCGCCGGCACCTGTTACCAGGTCGGCTTTGCCGGCGTCGCCTGCGGCATCGCCCGCACCGCGCTCGACACCTTCGTCGAAACGATACGCAACAAGGTACCGCGCGGCGCCAAGGGCCTGCTGCGCGATAACGCTGTGGTGCAGTGCAATCTCGCCCAGGCGGAGGTCAATCTCCGCGCCGCGCGCGGTTATGTATTGCAGTCGATGGCCGATACCTGGAAGGATCTCACCGCGGGCGCGACAATCTCCGTCGCACAGCGCATCAATATGCGCATGGCCGCTACCCATGCCATTCACAAGGCGCGCGAGGCCGTCGACTTTGCCTACAATGCGGCTGGCGCTACCGCAATCTTCGAAGACCACCCGCTGGAACGCCGCTTCCGCGACATGCACACCGTGACCCAGCAGCTTCAAGGCCAGATCAGGCATTTTGAAACCGTCGGCGCCTGGATGATGGGCGCCGATGCCGACCTCACCTTCGTTTAAACCCATCAGCTTCTTAAGGAGAACACCATGGGACTTGGCGGACTGCAGCACTACACCATCGAACCTTCCGACCTCGAACGTACCAAGAATTTCTATTGCGACGTGCTTGGCCTCGAGAATGGCGACCGTCCGCCGCTCGACTTCCCCGGCTACTGGCTCTATTCGGGCGGCGCCGCCACCGTGCATTTGATGGGCACGCGCAAACCGCGCGAGGGCATTGTGGTGCGCGGCACGGAGAAGAAATACGAGGACACCGGACGGCTCGATCACATCGCTTTTGCGGCCACCGACGTCGACGGCGTGCGCAAGCGCTTGCAATCGAAGGGCGTCAAATTCCGCGAAAGCATCGTGCCGCGCACCGGCGATACGCAGTTCTTTCTCTACGACCCCGACGGCGTTGGCGTGGAACTGAATTTCCCGAAGCCGTGACCTTTTGACGCCGCAGTATTGCCGCGCGTTCGACATCAATTCGGCCGGCCCCACGCCGGCCGAATTCGTTTCGACCATATTGCCGGGCCGATACGGCACATGATGTCGTTATGCAACAGCTGATCATGAATGACCGGGTTCCCGACAAGGCCGCAAGTCAGCCATCAGTAAGGCGCGAGTCGGTCAGGGTTTCCACATTATTGCATGTGGATTGGGGGAGCCGCGCCGCTGCGGCAGGATAGCCGGGTGCCGCGCCTTTAACCTACCCCAGGGCATGCGCGCCCGGCTATTCGCCCAGCGCGTGCGTCGCACGGCATGGGTCTAGTCGAGCCCGCGTTCATGGCTCAGATTGACCATTTCCTGAATGAAGGTCACTTTCTGCTTGTCATCCAGGGCCGTAAACAGCGGCTCCGCCGCGTCGGCGACGTTGCGCTGATCGACGGCGCGATCGTTCAGGAACTGGGCTTCGTTGCGCATCTGCTCGATGATGTCGTCGGGAGGGTCGCGCTTGGCGCGGGCGATACGCAGATTGAGCCGATCGGCGCCGTTATGGCCGAGATAGTGCATTGCACTGTTGAAGCCGGCCCAGTGCTTCTCCTGCTCGGGCGTCAGGTTCAATTCCTTCTTGATCCGTTCGATGTTGGCGTCGCTGTTGGAGACGATCTGTTCGGCTGTCAGCGTCGGCGCGCCGTTCTGGGTCAGCACCGCCGCCTGCTTCGCGCCTTTCGCGCCTTTGGCGGCCTTTGCCGTTTTTGCGCTATCGCCCTGCTTGGCATCCTTCGCTGCGGGCTGCTGGCCTTGTGCCGCGGGCTGGCTCTGCCCGCTTTTGGCGCCGCCGGTCAGAACGCCGGTGACACCGGTCACCACGCCAACCACGCCGCCGATCGCGCCGCCGAGCACGCCACCGACGGGACCGGCCGCCTTGTTGCCCTCTCGCGCGCCCTTCTCGACCCCCTGAACCACCTGCGCGTCCACCGTTGCGGAGGCGCCGATCGCCAGCATGACCACTAATCCGAGTGCGACACCTAACCGCGACCACGGGCGGGCAGGCTGTGTATGACTGGTCATTATTTAGGCTCCATGGTCGCTTGAGAGATTTGGCGCGGGGGAAGTTTGACGGTTGCGGGAATCCTGCGATGCCCAAACTAACGTTTTCGCCCCGAGTTCGTCCACCGTCGCGCCGTGCTGTCCACGACATGGAAATACCTTCCGCGCGAAGGAGTTACGCCGGCGGCATATTGACTGTGGCACAATCGCACAGCCTTACCGCCGGATCGGAACGGAACGTGTGCGGCGCAATACAGCCGATCCGATTATTGACGATCCGGTATGCATGGAACGAGCGGTGATAGCGCCGCGCATGCGCACACAACGTTAGTTCAATGCCCGCGATCAACGTGATTTCTCGACAGATGCGAACAATTCTGTTCTGATCCGACTACAAAATCTCCGCTGACGCGCCGTTTTATCCAGTGCGGCAACAGACGGAGGATAAAAAAGGAAGAAAAATCCGGTTCAGCAAAAGGGGAAACACCATGTCACGCAAGTCGCTTTCTCGCCGACAATTTGTTGCTGCTACTGCGCTGTCCTCCGCCGCATTGATCACCGCACCCTATATTCGCGGCGCCCAAGCCGCCGGCAAGCTCACGATTGGTTTCTGGGATCATTGGGTACCCGGCGCCAACAAGGCCTCGACCGATCTGGTCAACGAGTGGGCCGAAAAAGCCAAAGTCGAGGTTACGATCGACTACATCCCAAGCCAGGGTAACAAGAACCTGCTGACCATCGCCGCCGAAGCCCAGGCGAAATCCGGCCACGACATTTTCGCCATGCCGACCTGGTGGGCCCACGCCAATTCGGAACAGCTCGAAGACGTTGCCGACATCATGGGACCGATCATTGCCGAGAACGGCGAGGTGAACGGCACCGCCAAATATCTCGGCACGCTCGGCAACAAGTGGCTCGGCGTTCCCGCTTGCGTCGGTAGCCAGATCAAGGGCCCCTGCTCGCGCATCGACCTGATGAAGAAGCACGCCGGCATCGACGTCCAGGCTATGTACCCGGCCGGCTCTGAGCCCAAGGCCGACAACTGGAACCTGGATACGTTCCTGAAGGCGGCCGAGGCCTGCCACAAGGGCGGTGTCCCGTTCGGCATCGGTCTCGGCGAGACCACCGACAATGTCGATACTGCGGGCGCGATCTTCCTGTCCTACGGTGCGCAACTTGTCGACGCGAAGGGCAATCTTACCGTCAAGACCGACGCCGTCCGCCAGGCACTCGAGTTCTACAAGAAGCTGATCTCATTCCTGCCGCCGGATGTGGCGGCCTGGGACGATGCCTCCAACAACAAATGGCTGGTGTCGGGCCGAGGCGCCATGATCATGAATCCGCCGAGTGCCTGGGCGGTTGCCAAGCGCGACGCGCCGCAGGTGGCCGAGCAGTGCTGGACGCACGGCTTCCCGGCCGGGCCGAAAGGCCGCTTCGCGCCCTATCTGCCTTACTTCTGGAGCATCTGGAATTTCTCCAAGAACAAGGAAGCCGCCAAAAACCTTCTGATCGCCCTGTCGAAGCCGGCGGCGATCGAGAAGATGGTGACAGCATCGGGCGGCTACGACCTGCCCGCGTACGAGAAGCTGACGACCTTGAAGGTTTGGCAGGAAGAAGGACCGCCGAAGGGCACCCTCTATCACTACCCGAACCCCTACAAGCATCAGATCCTGTCGATCGCGGCCTCGCCGGCGCCGCCGAAGATCGCACAGCAGATCTACGCGCAGGCCACGCTGACCAAGATGTGCCTGCGCTACCACCAGGGCGAAGCGATGGAAAAGACGCTCGCCTGGGCGGAAGGCGAGTGCGAAGGTTTTATGCGGAGCTGACTAGGAAGGTTGACGTTGCAGCGGCCTGCCGGATGGTGGGCCGCTGCCGCGTATCCCCCGTTCGATCCAGGCCATCGAGAGTCGGCGTTCAGACCGCCGATTCCAAATTCGCTGCACCACAAGAGCTCGCTTCAAGAGCCGCAATCTCCGACCTTTGGGACGAATCGCGCGAGGAAGAAGCATTATGGTCGACGTCGCATTTCAGCCGAACAACGTCAGCGCAACGCAGCCCATGCGCAAGCGTTCGAGCTTGCAGAAGGCGCTCAAGCGCAAATCGACCGCGGCGTTCCTGATGACATTGCCACTGATCATCCTCATCGCGCTCTTGGTCCTCTATCCGGCGTTCTATTCCATCCATCTGGCGACGCTGAACAAGTCGATGCAGAGATTCGTTGGCCTCGGCAATTTCGAGTTCCTGTTCAAGCGCGACACCTTCTGGCTGGTGGTCAAGCAGTCCTGCATCTTCGCGGTTTCGGCCGTGGTCTTCAAAGCGCTGATCGGGTTCATCGTCGCGCACTTCGTTCACAACATTCCGGCCAAAGGGCAGCGCAAATGGCGCGGCATGCTGCTGGTGCCGTGGGTGATTCCGCCGGCGATGAGCACGCTGGCGTGGCTGTGGCTATTCGACCCGTCTTACAGCGCCTTCAACTACACGCTGTCGTTTTTCGGAATCGGCCCGATTCCGTGGACCGGCGACGCGGACTGGGCGCGTTTTTCGGTCATCCTGGTCAACGTCTGGTACGGCGCGCCGTTCTTCATGATCATGTACCTGGCTTCGCTGAAGTCGGTGCCCGACCAGCTTTATGAAGCCGCCGCCATCGACGGCGCCAACTGGTGGCAACGGATCTGGTACATCACGCTGCCGATGATGCGTAACATCATCGCGATCACGACGTTGTTCTCGCTGATCGTCACCTTCGCCAATTTCGATATCGTGCGCATTCTTACGGCTGGCGGTCCACTCGATCACACCCACATCTTCGCGACCTGGGCTTTCCGGATCGGCATCGAAGGCAGCGATATTCCGCTCGGCGCCAGCGTGTCGCTGTTCATGGTTCCGATCCTGGCGGTCGCGGCGATCTTCATCCTGCGGGATGTCAACAAACGCGGGAATGAAGCCTGATGAGCACCGTCACGATCGACAAGGCCGCACCGACGCGCAACGTCAAGTACGGCAGCATGAGCCGAGACCGGACTTGGGCGTTACGCTGGTCGTATTTTTTTCTCACGTTGTTTGCAATTTTTTCGCTGGTGCCGCCGATTTACATGTTGATCACGTCGCTCAAGAGCAGCGCGGAGATTTCGGCGGCGACCAATCCGTGGTGGGTTTTCCATCCGACCCTGGAAAATTACGTTGGACTGCTGACATCGAACCAGTTCCTGCGGTTTTTCCTGAATTCCGCGATGGTGTCGATCTTCGTGGTCACCATCACGATGCTGATCAGCGTACCAGCGGCGTTTGCGCTGGCGCGGATGCGGTTCTGGGGTTCGACAACGCTCGCCACCGGCGTGTTCCTGACCTATCTGATCCCGGATAGCCTGCTGTTCATTCCCCTGTTCAAGGTGTTTGCGCAGTTCGGCGAATGGACCGGGATCCAGCTCATCAACCGCTGGTACGTGCTGTTGTTCATCTATCCGACGTTGACGGTGCCGTTCTGCACATGGATCATGATCGGATACTTCGCCTCGATCCCGAAGGAGCTAGACGAGGCCGCCATCATCGATGGCGCTTCCTGGTTTCAGACCCTGACGCGGATTTTCATTCCCGTGGCACTGCCCGGCCTGATCGCCGCGACCATCTTCGCCTTCACCGTCTCCTGGGCGCAGTTCCTCTATCCGTTGGTGTTCACGACCTCGACCGATCAGCTGGTGCTGCCGGTCGGTATCATCACCACCCTGATCAAGGGCGACGTCTTCAACTGGGGTCAGATCATGACCGGCGCCCTGCTCGGCGCTGCGCCGCCGCTGATCATCTACGCCTTCCTGATGGACTATTACATTGCCGGCCTGACCGCCGGCGCGACAAAGGGTTGAACTCATGGCTGACGTGACGTTGCGTAAGGTTATCAAGCGCTATGACGACGTCGAGGCGGTGCGCGGCATCGATCTCGACATCGCCGACCATGAGTTTGTCGTGCTGGTGGGACCGTCGGGTTGCGGCAAGTCGACCACGCTGCGGATGATCGCGGGGCTGGAGGACATTTCCGGCGGCGACATCATGATCGGCGGTGACGTCGTCAACGACGTGCCGCCGAAGGACCGCGATATCGCGATGGTGTTTCAGAACTACGCGCTCTATCCACACATGACGGTCGCGGAGAACATGTCGTTCGGCCTGCGCCTGAAGCGTTACCCGAAGGCCGAGATCAAGAGCCGGATCGACGAAGCCGCGCGCATGCTCGATATCGTCGAACTGGTCGATCGCAAGCCGAAGCAGTTGTCCGGCGGCCAGCGCCAGCGCGTCGCCATGGGCCGCGCCATCGTGCGTAATCCAAAAGTGTTTCTGTTCGACGAACCGCTGTCCAACCTCGACGCCAAGCTGCGGGTGCAGATGCGGATCGAAATCAAGAAGGTGCACCAGAAGGTGCGGACCACGACCGTCTACGTCACCCACGATCAGGTCGAAGCAATGACATTGGCCGACCGCGTCGTCGTCATGAATCACGGCCGCATCGAACAGATCGGCACCCCGAACGAGCTCTACCACAAGCCGGCGACCAAATTCGTCGCGAGCTTCATCGGCTCGCCGGCGATGAACTTCATCCCCTGCCGGATCGAGGAGGTCGGCGGCAAGCTCAATCTCCGCATCACCGACCGGATCGCCTTCCCGCTGCCGCCGGCCAAGGCCGCCCGGTACCAAAGCGTCCCGCGTACCGATAAGCTGCTGCTGGGAATCCGGCCCGAGCACATTACCGAAGCCAAGGCCCATCCGGAGCCGGGTGTCGAGGCCTTCGACGCCGTGCTCGACGTTACCGAGCCGATGGGTATGGAGACCCTGATCTATTTCACGCTGGAGGGCGCACAGGTCTGCGGCCGGGTCAATCCCAATGCCGGCGCGCGGGATGGCGCCCCGCTCCGATTGGCAGTGGACCTCAACAATATGCACCTGCTAAATGAGGTCACCGGCGTCGTCCTTTGACGACGTAAAAAACAGCGACCAAGGGCGGGAAATGGCCACCAACAAGAAGAAAATCTTCGTCACGGAATCGATGTCGAACCAGGGCCGCGCACTACTCAACGCACGGGACGATATCGAGCTCGTCGAATTTCCCAACATGATCTCCGCCGGAGATTTCGAGGCCAAGCTGAAGGAGCACGCGCCGGTCCATGGTGTGGCCCTCGGCGGCACGCGCTTCGGCGAGACCGAACTCGATGCCTCCAAGGACATGTTGGTGGTGACGCGGATCGGCGTCGGCTTCGACGCCGTTGACGTCCCGGCGCTGAGCCGCCGCAAAGTGCCGCTGATGGTGGCGGGCACCGCGAATTCCCCGTCCGTCGCCGAACAGGCGATGTTCATGATGCTGACGCTGGCCAAGCGGGCAGTGGAAATGCATGAAATCGTTCGCGACAATAAGTGGCCGAGCCGGCTCGGCAAGCTGCCTTATGATCTGTTCGGCAAGACCGTCCTGATCATAGGCTTCGGCCGCATCGGTACCCGTACCGCCAAGCGTTGTCTGGCGATGGAAATGAACGTGCTGATTTTCGACCCCTACAAGCCCGCCGCCGACATCAAGGCCGCCGGCTGCGAACCGGTCACCGATCTCGACGCAGCGTTGTCGCGCGCCGATTTCGTCAGCATCCATTGCCCGAAGAATCCCGAAACTGTTGGCATGTTCAATGCCGCGCGGTTGAAGCGGATGAAACCGACCGCGTACCTGATCAACACCGCGCGCGGCGGCATTGTCGATGAAGCCGCACTGCACGATGCGCTGGTGTCCGGCAGGCTTGCCGGCGCGGGTCTCGACGTGTTCGAGCAGGAACCGCCGCCGGCCGGCCACGCGTTGTTCAAGCTTCCGAACGTCATCATGGCGCCGCACGTGGCCGGCGTGACGCGGGAAGCGGTGGACCGCATGAGCGAGCAAACCGCGCGCAATATCCTGAGCGTGCTGGACGGCGAGCCGTTGCGGCAGAACGTGATCAATCAGGACGTCCTCGGCTGATCCGTCGAGACCAAAGGCCACTCTAAAATGCTCCTCTAGAATTCCCTTGGCCCGGCCGATCCCTGGATTGGCCCGGTCAGCGAGGTCAGCGCATGTCTTTCAAGGAATACGGCAACTACGATGCAGTCGGCCTGGCCGAACTGGTGCGAAAAAAAGAGGTCTCTGCGCGCGAACTGCTCGACGAGGCGGTCGCCCGAACAGCGAAAGTCGACCCGCAAATCAATGCGGTCGTCGTCAAGCATTACGACTATGCCGAACGCCAGATCGAGCGTGGCCTTCCCGACGGCCCGTTTACCGGCGTGCCGTTTCTCCTGAAGGACCTCGATCTTCTCGAGGGCACGTGCACGACGTCCGGTGCGGCGATTTTGAAGGATTTTGTCGCCGATCATAGCGGTACGCTGACACAGCGATTCCTCGATACCGGCGTCGCGATTTTCGGCAAGAGCGCCAGTCCCGAATTCGGCCTGATGCCGACCACGGAATCGCGGCTTCACGGACCGACCCGCAATCCCTGGAACCTGGCGCACTCTTCCGGAGGTTCTTCCGGCGGCGCGGCCGCCGCGGTTGCGGCGCGCATTCTCCCTGTCGCGCATGCCAGCGACGGCGGCGGTTCGATCCGGATCCCTGCCTCCGCGTCCGGCGTGTTCGGATTGAAACCGTCCCGGGCGCGCAATCCGCTCGGTCCCGACCGTGGCGAAGGCTGGGGCGGGTTTTCTTGCGGCCACGTCGTCAGCATCAGCGTGCGCGACAGCGCCGTGATGATGGACGCGATCCACGGACCCGAGCCGTCGAGCCCCTATGTCGCGCCGCCGCCGGTTCGGCCGTTTTCACAGGAAGTCGGCCGCGACCCCGGCCAGCTTCGTATCGCCTTCACCGACCGCTCGCCCTATGGCGACGCCATCGATCCCGAAATCGCTGCAGCGGTGCGTGACGTTGCCAACATGCTTGCGGGCCTCGGCCATCACGTCGAGGAACGGGCGCCCGCGCTCGCCGCCGATCCCGCCGCGGTCATGACCACCATCGTGGGCGGCAATACCGCACTGACGGTGCGGTTGATCGAGCAGCGCGCCGGTCGCGAGCTGACGGACCAGGATCTCGAAGTGCTGACGCTGGCAAGCGCCCACAACGCGCAAAGGACCACCGCGACCGATTATGTCGCGGCCCAGCTTGCGGCCTTCCAGATTTCGCGGGGGCTCGCGACCTTCTTCGAGAGCTGCGACATCTTCCTGTGTCCGACGCTGTGCTC
>JAIEPP010000358.1 GCA_019748335.1 Xanthobacteraceae bacterium | reverse complement strand
ACCGATGTCGCCTTCAAACCGAAGTGCCTGGGCATCCATTCCTCCATGAGCGAATAACGGTTCGACGCCGATTCGCGCTGGGTCCGAGCCAATCACGAATCTGCGGTCGAATCATTGAAGCTTCGTTGATTTATCCACGAAGATGAAAGCCAATCTCGTCACCCCCCGTAGTCATCCGGTATCTTTGGCCGCGCTGCACCAAACCGTGGATCAACGGCGTGTCCGGCTTCCGCATGAAAAACCTGGAAAATCCGACCCGCGGGCCTTTTAGTTCAGCTCGCGTCCTGACGCGGAAATGGCGGCCGAGGAATTTTCACAACCGCACTGCTGCCATTGGGCACAGGTTCCGCCGGACGACTGCAGTTCCCATCGCACCATTCCGTGACTTCCGGGAACGGGTTCGCCTCCGGTCTGTTGGTGCGCCCTGAGGGCTGAACCTACGGAGCCTATATGGCAAATAGCGATCACAACAAAGCCGCTGAACTTCACGAACATGCAGCAAAGTCACACCGGGCTGCCGCTGAACAACACGGCAAGGGCGATCACGCCAAAGGCAGGGAACATGCAAGAAGTGCGCAGCAACACTCGCAGACTGCAAACCAGCAGAGCGATCAAGCCCACACAAGCAGCCAACAGCGGAAGTAATTGAGATGGAGGCCCGGCATGTTGCCGGGCCTTTCTCCATTTGATCGGAACCGTTCAAACGGAAAACGCTGCGAGGAGAACATCATGAGCTACGCAGTATACAGGGATGGTGACCGAATTAGCCGACCGTTCCAGACCGAAGGCGACGCCTGGGATTGCGCGAACGACGCCGGCCTGGTCGAGAATGTACCGAGTGGCGGCGGAGCCGTTCAGGTTCTGGACAGCCACTGCACCATCGAGCCTTGCGACGGTGAACTGGTGATGCCGGCCAACCTGGCTTGATCGGGCCCAACAAGCCTCGCCAATTGTGAGGCGTCTTGCCAGGGATAAATATGTACCTCACCAACACGCAATCACTGGCTATCACGGCACGAATGGCGGAGCTGGTGGGCGCCGAGACATTTGATCGCCTGTTCGCCGGTGTGGAATTCAGGGAGACCGACGGTGATATCCTCTTTGCCTATGCGCAGGGAAACGAACGTGCAGACGAGATGGAAGACACCTTCGCCCTCTGCATCTCGATCATCGCCAGTGACATTTTAAAGCGCGACATCGAGGTTGTGATGGTGCTGCCGCGAGTTCCCAAGGGACATCCTGATCTTCAATAATTCGACAGCACCTTTTCTACAAGCCGACGTGGGCTGTGGGCTACGAGAACCAACCAACCGCTAACGTCTTTTGGGCAGCGACGGTGCATCTGCTCGCAAGGAAGAGGATCACCAAATCCTCGACACCCGCAGGACGTGGGAGAAGCGCCGCCGCGACCTATCCAAAAACCTCGATCGGCGATTGGGACGCGGCAAAATACAGGTTGTGCCGGGTGGGATAGATCGTCTCCCACACCTTCACGAACTTGAAATGCGGAGTGAAGAACCGGCGCAGATCTTCCTTGTCCTTGAATTCGTATTCGTGAAGGTCGTTGCTCTTCCTGCCGTCGGCGGCTTCCGTCAGCGTATAGCCGCTCAACACGCCGTCGGGGCCGAGGCGCTGCACGATTTCGCGCATCAGCCGGTCGATCTCGGCCTCGGTAAAGTGCTCGATGGCCGCATCCCAGACCACGTTGTCGAACGGGCCGTCGGGAAGACCCTCACGAATATCCTTCTGCAGATAGGTGACGTTCGGCGCGGCGTTGTAGCGCCGGGCGTGGGGGATCGCGTCACGGTCGAAATCGAGCGCGGTGATCGACCCGGCCTTGGACGAATAGAAGTGGCGGGTATTGAATCCGTCGCCACAACAGATTTCCAGCATCCTTGCATTCGGCTTTATGACCATTCGCGAGAACACACCGCGCTCGACCCAAAGGCCGTTGTTGGTGGCGCTGAACTGCCAGTGCTGGTCCAGATAGTGATCGAACCACTCGGGCCGGGGCGCAAATCCCCACTGCACGGCGAACTGAGCAAAGTGGGTGAAGGCTGAAATCTTTCTGACGACGAAGTTGACGCCCTTGAGAAACGAAACCAATAACCTGCGCAAAATCCCCTCCTGACGTGCAACGGGGTTATATCACGCTCGGTACCATTTGGATGGCGGATCGAGAACGCCGGGCCGCGTCTTCCGTCAGTTGATCGCGCCTCCGTGCCCGCCGCTCATCGCACGCGTTTTTTGGCGGGCGCGACCTGCCGCTTCGATGGACGCGCGACGGAAGCCTTCCGCGCATAGGGACGCCGCGGGGCAAAGATGCGCTCGACACCGATCGGCTCGCGATCCCCGAGCCTGCCCCGCTCGCAGGCCAATCCGGACATCACACCTCGCATGACGAGGAGACGGAGCGCCGCTTCCGAGCAGTCCCGATCATGCTGGATCTGGTCGCGCATGGCGGCTTCGGCCTCGCGCATGGCCGCACGCAAGAGCCTGATTTCCTTGCGGAGCTCATTAATTCGATTGTTCATTTCCAATCTCCGGTCACGGGAAGATCAGCATAAGAACAAATCATGAACAAAACGTCAATCCGTGCTGAAAGCCAGCGGACATCGTCTGTCAGCCCGGCGCGGGCTTTTCATTAGGTTCCCGCTTGGGTAGCCTCAGGCTTCCAGCATCCGATGTTGCGGGGGCAATTTGATGCACAACCAGACCGACTACCTGCCAAGGCTGCAGCCCTGGTCACTCTCGGCCTTCGCCGCCGCTGCCGCGGCGGTGGTGTTTGCGGCGGCGATGCAGGAGATCGTGGCAACCTTCGGCACCACACCCTACTTCGCCGGCTTCATTCCCGCGATCTTTGTCGTGAGCCTGCTCGGTGGCGCGCCGGCCGGGATCTTTGCGGCGCTGCTCGCGATCCCGACCGTGTGGTGGGCGTTCATGCCGCCGCACTTCGAATTCAACCCGCTGACCGCAGCCGACTATGACAGTTTCGCCACGTTCGCGCTGGTCAGTTCGCTGGTGATCTGCTTTTCCCATCTCTGCCGCGAAGCCCGCGTCCTGATGCGGAGATAGCCGCCGATGAATTTCGGGAAACTCGTCCTGACCATCACCAGCCTGTTCGGCGGCGCGATCGGATTGCTGGCGCCGATCGGCGTGGTCAAATGGCTGCTGCGCACCGAGCCGGAAGACGCCGGAATCCTGACGCTGTTTTTCCTGCCAGTCTGGTGCCTGCTGGTGGTGGTGGGACTGCTGATCGGCCGCCGGATCGGGCTATCGATGACCGGCGGCGGACGGATACGTCTCAAGACCTGAGACGGGCGCGATCGCCGCTGGCTTACGCGCAGGCCTCCAGCAGACGGTTGCTGTCGGCGGGCGCAAGATGCACCTGGTCATGAACGATAATTGTGACGTGCCAGCCCTCGCTGGCCCACACCCGCGCCTTGGCCACGGCCATCAGCGAGCTCGCCCTGTCCATCCTGACGGTCTCGTTTCCCCGTTCCGCGACGATCCTGTAGGTCATGTTTTCCCCTCACGCACACAACAATGCTGGGGGATGTTTGAATCCGGCTTTGGCCGCAATTTGCTGACAATTTGTCTAATCAGCGGCAAGAGTCGGCCGACTGGGGCACTCACCCTCCGCCCAGGCCCACTTCCTGCAGCCGCCCGGCGAACCAGCCGGACAACGCGTCATCCTTGCCGCCGCTGCTATAGACTTCCGCCGCCGTGACCTGCTTCTTGCCGAGCGTCACGAACACGCCGATCCCGTAGGCGAACCACAGATGCGGATCGGTCAACGCCCGCAGCTTGTGATGTTCGTGCGCGACCGGCTGGTGATTGCCCGATTTGCGAACCTCGACCGCGAGCAGGTTGTTGGGGATCGCGCGCTGGTGCACGACGATGTCGGGGTAGACCGATTTGCCGAGATGATCGTCGGTCGAGATGATGGTGCCATGCGGCAGCCGCAAGGTGCGATCGCCGAGCCGGTCGTAGTCGCAATCGACCTCCCAGCCCGGGAACTGGTGTTCGACATGCACCGCCAGCCGGTGCGTCAGCGTGCGCTCGCCGAGATCCTTTTCGAGCAGGAAGGCTTCGTGCGCGTAAAATTCGCGGAGTGCCGTGACGACCTTGTTCAATTCGGTCTGCATGACGCCTCCACTTTAGAGCGGGGGCGCCCTGCCCCCTACATCTGGACTTCGATCAGCCGCGGCCCCGGCTCGGCGATGGCTTCCGCCAGCGCCTTGTTGAAATCGTCGACATTGGCGACCGAGCGGCCCGGCACACCCATGCCCTTCGCCAGCGCGACGAAGTCGAGGTCGGGACGGTCGAGCTTGAGCATGTCGAGCGCACGCTGGCCGGGCTCGCCGGCGCCGACACCGTCGAATTCGCCGCGCAGGATCTGGTAGATCTTATTAGCGAACACGATCGTGACAACGTTGAGACCTTCGCGGGCCTGGGTCCACAGCGATTGCAGCGTGTACATCGCGCTGCCGTCGCCGACCATGCAGATCACCTTGCGGTCCGGGCAGGCCACCGCGGCGCCGGTCGCAACCGGGGTCGAGAAGCCGATCGAGCCGCCCATGTTCTGCAGCCAGTCGTGCGGGGCGGCCGCCGCCGTCGGCGGGAAGAAGCCGCGGCCGGTGGTGATGGATTCGTCGACCACGATGGCGTTTTCCGGAATCGCCATCGCCAGCGCCTGCGCGATCGAGGCATGGGTCAGCGCCCCCGTCGGCTTGGCTATTTCGACCAGCTTCTGCGGCTGGCGGTCAGCCGGCTTGGCGCCGAGCGCGGACGCCAGCGCTTCAAGTGCTGCGACGGAGTTTTCCGCGCCCGAGGTCATGCGATGCACTTCGCAACCGTCCGGCTTCAGCATGCTCGGCTTGTTCGGATAGGCAAAGAACGCGACGGGATCGTTGGCCTCGACCAGAATGATGTTCTTGAAGTCCTTCAGGATCGGCAGCGCCTGCTCGATCACATAGGGAATGCGGTCGATCGCGAACCGGCCCCGGCCGCGCGCCATCCGCGGATTGTAGGTCTGGCCCATCACCTTGCAGCCGGTCTTGCCGGCGATCTGCGCCGCCAGCGCCAGCCCCTGTTCGGTCAAGGCGCCGCCGGTCAGGAGCAGCAGCGTCTGGGCGCCGCCGCCGCGCAGCACCTTGGCGGCGTTGTCGATGGCGGCGGAGGAATAGTTCGCGCGCTGGCTTTCCGCCGGCACCTGGGCGATGCCGTCGGCCTCGTTCCAGGCGGTATCGGCGGGCAGGATCAGGGTGGCGATCTGCGCCGGGGCGCTTTTGGCCGCGGCGATCGCGGCGGCGCCGTCGGTGGCGACGGATTTCGCGTCCGGCGAGGTCCGCACCCAGGCCGACATCGGCCGCGCCAGGCCCTCGATATCCGAGGTCAGCGGCGCGTTGAAGCCGATATGGTAGACCGCGTGCTGGCCGACGATGTTGACGATGCCGGAATTGGCCTTCTTGGCGTTGTGCAGGTTGGCAAGGCCGTTGGCGAGGCCGGGCCCGAGATGCAGCAGCGTCGAGGCCGGCGAACCCTTCATGCGGTAATAGCCGTCGGCGGCGCCGGTCACCACGCCCTCGAACAGGCCGAGCACGCAGCGCATGCCCTCGACCCGGTCCAGTGCGGCGACGAAATGCATCTCCGACGTGCCTGGATTGGCGAAGCAGACGTCGACGCCGCCTGCGACCAATGTCCGCACCAGACTTTCCGCACCGTTCATGGTCTCGCTCCCGTCCGCATTGTTGTGTAAAGCCGGCGAAGATCAACCATTCTTCACACGTTTCGTCAAAGGTTTAGCCGCACAACGCAGCCATCACTTAAAAGGTGTTGGCTTGCGGCCGGTTGGCTTTTTTTAACCGGGCGAAGCGAAAATGCCGCACTCACGGCCTCGTTGCTTGCGAAATCGCGGCAATTATGGCCTGTCTCGATCCGTCGATTTGATCATTTCGCGAGGAAGAAAATGACCCGGGCCATGAATTTGCTGTTTGCGGCTTTGCTGTTTGCGGCGGCGACGGTTCTGGCGATGGCCGGCCAGGCGCAGGCCCAGGAAACGGACTCGCGCGACATCATGGGCGGCGGCCCCAATTTCTTCCAGCGTGGCAGCGGCGGATCGAGCCCGATTCCGCGCACCACCGTGAGCTATGCCGGCGAATACGCCCCGGGCACCATTGTCGTGAACACCGCCGAGCGCCGGCTTTATCTGGTGCTCGCGGGCGGCCAGGCGCTGCGTTACGGCATCGGCGTCGGCCGCGACGGTTTCCGCTGGGGCGGAACCCACCGCATCACCGCGAAAAAGGAATGGCCGAGCTGGACCCCGCCGTCGCAGATGCTGGCGCGGCGGCCCGATCTGCCGCGGCACATGAAAGGCGGCATCGACAACCCGCTCGGCGCGCGCGCGATGTATCTGGGATCGACGCTGTATCGCATCCACGGCTCCAACGAGCCCGAGACGATCGGACAGGCGGTCTCCTCCGGATGCTTCCGCATGACCAATGACGACGTCACCGATCTCTACGGCCGGGTTTCCGTCGGCACCACGGTGATCGTGAAGAACTAGGCTGCCGAAACCGGAAAAGGGAACTCGGCACCGCCATGCGCGCATGCGCCCGATCAATCCTTGCACGCACGTGCAGATTGCGGCAGCGTCGGCACGATGAGCGCAAATAGCCGGTCTCACCTTCCGCGAATGCTGCTGGCTGCTTTGGCGGCCGTCACGCTAGGCGAGACGTTCGCACCGCCGGCTGCCGCCGGCGAAATTCCCGCCATCGCGCAGCGTCAGCGCACCGAGAAGAAGGTCTTCACCGACAGCGAGATCGTCGAGGGATTTTTCAAAACCGCGTTCGGCGCCGAATACCATCTCGCCGGCCGCGTCGATCGCATCCGCAAATACGACACGTCGGTGCGGGTGTTCGCCGACGGCAACCGCGCCGACCGCAAGGCGCAACTGGCGAAGATCGTGGCCGACATCGCGGCAAAGGTTCAGCACCTCGACATCGCCATGGCCGCCAGCAACGACGACGCCAACGTGCTGGTCAAGCTGGTGCGCGACCGCGACCTCAACCGCACCATCGCCACCTTCTACGGCAGCGAACGGGCCAAGGAGATCCGCTCCTCGCTCGATCCGCAATGCCTGTCGGGTTTTCGCAAGAACGAGAAATTCGAGATCGAGCATTCCGACGTCATCCTCACCGTCGACAATGGCGACTTCGTCTTCTTCGATTGCGGCTATGAGGAATTGCTGCAGTCACTGGGGCCGATCAACGATACCTCGACCGTGCCGTGGACCATGTTCAACGACAACGTCTCGATGGGCTATTTCGATATCTACGACCAGTACATCCTCAACCTGCTCTACGATCCAAGGATCAGGGCCGGCATGACCGTGCAGGACGTCAAGGAAGTGCTGCCGGATGTACTCGGCGACGTCCGCGCCTGGGTGCGCAAGGTCAACAACCTGCCGGAGTGACGGGCGCGATCCTTTCCGTCATGGCCGGGCTTCGTCCCGGCCATCCACGTCTTTTGGCCTGCGTGTAAAAGGACGTGGATGCCCGGCACAAGGCCGGGCATGACGAACTCTCTTGAAGGCCCCAATTCTATTGGCCGCTCTTGTTGCGTCCGCCGGCCTTGAAACAACGCAGGGTTTTATCGATAAAAAATGTTACTTTTGAGCGTGCAATGTGTATAAGCGTTTCAAATGAACGACTTGCCGCGGACCCAGGCCTTGCGTTGCTTCATCACGGTCGCCCGTGAAGGCACCGTCTCGCGCGCCGCGGCGTTGCTGGGTTTGACCCAGCCCGCCGTCAGCCTGCAGCTCAAGGGGCTGGAGGAAAGCACCGGCCTGCTGCTGTTCCACCGGACGCCGGGCGGCTTCACCCTGACCGAAGCCGGCGCCACCCTGCTGCCGCTGGCGCACAAAGCGGTGTCGGCAACGTCGGATTTCAGGACGGCGGCGGACCAGGTGCGGCAATCGCAGCGGGGAACGCTGCGCGTCGGCACCATCCTGGAGCCCGAGTTCATCCGGCTCGGCCCGTTCGTGCGCAGCCTCGCCACCTACTCGCGGGAGACCGAGGTCTTCCTGCGCCACGGCACCAGCGACCACGTGCTGGCACAGATCGGCAGGGGCGAACTCGACGTCGGATATTATGTCGATGTGACGCCCGCCGGATTGCCGGGGTCGCGGCAATCGCCCGAGCGCACCATCCAGGGCGGAAAATTCCAGCTCGCGCCGCTGACGAGCTACGACTACCGCGTGATCGCGCCGGCGGCCTGGAGCGACCGGGTTCTTGGCAAGGACTGGGCCGACCTCGCCCGCCTGCCGTGGCTGGCGACGCCGCCCGGCGCGGCGCACCGGCGGCTGCTGGATGATATCTTCCGCCCGCTCGGCGCGATGCCGAAGCGCGTCGCCTTCGCCGATCAGGAAGCGGCCGTGATCGACTTCGTCGAATCCGGCATCTGTCTCGGCCTCGCCCGCGACGGCATCCTGGACCGGATCACGCGCCGGCGGGATTTCGTGATTGCCGACAAGGTGGCGTTGACCTGCGACCTCGCCTTTGCCTGCCTGGCATCGCGGCGTCATGAAGGCGTGGTCGCGCACGCCTTTGCGGCGATGCAGGCGGTGTGGGACCTGCAGCCCGCCGGCACCGCGCCGATCGAAGCCGCACGATCGCGAAAAGGCGCGCGCCGCTAATTTATCCCGCCCTGCAAACCGGTTTCCCCGCCGACCGCACAGCGCCACAACCCCCGCGCGCGAGACCCCTGTATTTCTACGTTCTTGGCTGCGGTCGCCGAATCACCGAGAGATGTTTCGGCGCTCCTCATCAGGGCGTTTCCTCCTGAAACTTTCGCCCGCCCCGGTTGGGCGGGCGCCTATTTTTCGGCAGGGTCGACGTAGTGGTCGCAGGCGCGTTGACGCGCCATCTTGCGGACCTGATCACTCTCGATATAGGCGCCTCGCATCGGTATGCACTCGGCCTGCTCTGCAGCGCTGACGAAGCGGAGCCGCCGCGCGTTGCCTTGCAGCAATTCAAAATCAAACGCGCCCAGATAAGCCCAGTCGTAGGACGGTCCCCTCGCGGTCACCGTTTGCAGCGGATCTGGCGACGCCAGGTAATCGTCGCCCGTGGGACCGACGATGCCGATCTTGTGTTCCGGGGTGACGTAAATGCTGGTGCGGCTGTTGTGAGCCCAGTCGAACGCCTTCATCGCAATCCTGGTCGTGCCGCCCGGCGTCGTCATGGACAGGTAACGACCGCGGTCGGTTTGTTGGTCCCAGATGTAGTAGAAGCGAAGCGTGAGGGTCGCTTGCAAATCGGCGATCACCGTGCTGGCCGAATACGCCGGCACCAGACTCCAGAAAGCAATGTAGGCCGCGACGGCCAGGACCGGTGCCGCCGTCGACGCCAGCAACACCCACACCGACACGCGGATGGAGGCCCGAAGTTCGCCCGAGAGCGGGTTGCTGAGATTGAACGTCTGCGACATGGCATCAATCTAGCAAACGACCGCTGCCATTTTATTGATTTGGCGCGGTAGAACCGCACCGGCCCGTTAGGGACTTCTTTACCTCTTTTGGCGAACCGCCCGGCTCCCGCGCCTCAGGCCGACTTCTCAAATAGTTCGCGGCCGATCAGCATGCGCCGGATTTCGCTGGTGCCGGCGCCGATTTCGTAAAGCTTGGCGTCGCGCAGCAGGCGGCCGGTCGGATAGTCGTTGATGTAGCCATTGCCGCCCAGAAGCTGCATGGCGTCGAGCGCGCATTGGGTGGCCTTTTCCGCGGCAAACAGGATCGCGCCGGCCGCATCCTCGCGCGTGGTCTCGCCGCGGTCGCAGGCCTTCGCCACCGCGTAGACATAGGCGCGTGCCGCGTTCATCGTGGTGTACATGTCGGCGAGCTTGCCCTGCACCAGCTGGAAGGTGCCGATCGGCTGGCCGAACTGCTGGCGCTCGTGCACGTAAGGCAGCACCACGTCCATGCAGGCCTGCATGATGCCGATCGGTCCCGCCGCCAGCACCGCGCGCTCGTAGTCGAGGCCGGACATCAGCACGTTGACGCCGCGGCCGACTTCACTCAGCACGTTCTCTTCCGGCACCTCGCAATTGTCGAACACCAGTTCGCAGGTGTCGGAGCCGCGCATGCCGAGCTTGTCGAGCTTTTGCGCGGTGGAAAATCCCTTCATGCCCTTTTCGATGATGAAGGCGGTGATGCCGCGCGGGCCGGCATTGGTGTCGGTCTTGGCATACACCACCAATGTATCCGCGACCGGCCCGTTGGTGATCCACATCTTGCTGCCGTTCAGCACGAAGCGATCGCCTTTCTTGTCGGCGCGGGTTTTCATCGACACCACGTCGGAGCCGGCGCTGGGCTCCGACATCGCCAACGATCCGACATGCTCGCCCGATATCAGCTTCGGCAGGTATTTCCGCTTCTGCGCCTCGTTGCCGTTGCGCCTGATCTGGTTGACGCAGAGGTTGGAATGCGCGCCGTAGGACAGCCCGACCGCGGCGGAAGCGCGCGAGATTTCCTCGACCGCGATGCAATGCTCGAGATAGCCCAGACCCGTCCCGCCATACTCTTCCTCGACGGTCATGCCGTGCAGGCCGAGCGCGCCGATCTTGGGCCACAAGTCGCGCGGAAACTGATTGCTCTTGTCGATTTCGGCGGCCCGCGGCGCGATCTCGTTGCTCGAAAAGGCATGAACGGTCTCGCGAATCGCATCCGCGGTTTCGCCGAGATCGAAGTTGAACATCCGGTACGCGTTGGGGATCATGGTCGGACGGCCTCCGTCACATCTACTTTGTGGCCCACAGCCTTAATCCCCGGAAATGCGCTTGTCACGGGCCGAAACGGCCCGAAAACCGGGATCGCCGGACGGCCTCTGGTATACCGCCGGATGCGGCAAACTCCCGCTTGCTCTGGCGCCTGCAACGGGCTGTAATTCGCTGAAACAGCCACCCTCCGGGACCAACCACGGAGGGGACATAATCAGGAGACGCCTCATGCACGGCACCATCGAACTATCGGGGGATTCGCACCTGCTGGCCGCGCGCGACAAGGCCAACTCGTTAGCCCTCGGCGATATCGACGTCAGCCATCCCGAGCTATACCGCACCGATTCGTTCTGGCCGTATTTCGACCGGCTGCGCCGCGAAGATCCCGTGCATTACTGCAAGGACAGCATGTTCGGGCCGTATTGGTCGGTGACCAAATACAACGACATCATGGACATCGAGACCAACCATTCGGTGTTCTCGTCGGCGGCCTCGCTCGGTGGCATCACCGTTCGTGACGTCGATCCCGACCTGCGCCGCGAGAGCTTCATCGCCATGGACCAGCCGCGCCACTCGGCGCAGCGCAAGACCGTGGCGCCGATGTTCACGCCGACCCATCTCGACCAGCTCGCGATCAACATCCGCAAGCGCTCGGCCGAATGCCTCGACAACCTGCCGAGGGGTGAAATCTTCGACTGGGTCGACAGGGTCTCGATCGAGCTGACCACGCAGATGCTGGCGGTGCTGTTCGACTTTCCCTGGGAGGACCGCCGCAAGCTGACGCGCTGGTCCGACGTCGCCACCACCCTGCCCGGCCCCGACGGCGTCGTCGCTACCGAGGACGAGCGGCAGGCCGAACTGATGGAATGCGCGCAATATTTCGGCAGGCTCTGGAAAGAGCGTATCAACCAGCCGCCGAAGAGCGACCTGTTGTCGATGATGGCGCACAGCGACGCCACCCGCGACATGGACCCGAAGAACTTCCTCGGCAATCTGATCCTCTTGATCGTCGGCGGCAACGACACCACCCGCAACACGCTGTCCGGCAGCATCTATGCGCTGAGCAAGAACCCGGACCAGTACAAGAAGCTGCGGGAAAATCACGCGCTGATCGACAGCTTCGTGCCCGAGGTGATCCGCTGGCAGACACCGCTGGCGCATATGCGCCGCACCGCGCTTTCGGATTTCGAATTCCGCGGCCGCCAGATCAAGAAAGGCGACAAGGTTGTCATGTGGTACGTCTCGGGCAACCGCGACGAAGACGTGATCGAGCGCCCCTACGACTTCATCATCGACCGCGCCCGGCCGCGCACCCACATCTCGTTCGGCTTCGGCATCCACCGCTGCGTCGGGATCCGGCTGGCCGAGCTGCAATTGAAGATTATCTGGGAAGAAATCCTCAAACGTTTCGACAATATTGAGGTGGTCGGCGAACCCAAGCGGGTGTATTCGAGTTTTGTAAAGGGCTACGAAACCCTGCCGGTCCGCATTGGCGGCTAACCCTGACATTCCGGGATGACCAGATGAACGTCCAGACATCCATCAGAGCCGACAAGGCCGAGCTTCTGCGCACCGCGCGTGAAGAGGCCTATTCGACGCCGCTGAAGGATTTTCACCCGGGCGCGCCAAGGCTGTTCCAGAACGACACGCTGTGGCCGTGGTTCGAACGGCTGCGCAAGGAAGAACCGGTGCACTACTGCACCAATGCGCCGATCGAGCCCTACTGGTCGGTGACCAAGTACAACGACATCATGCATGTCGACACCAACCACGGCATCTTCTCGTCCGACTCCACGCTCGGCGGCATCTCGATCCGCGACGTCCCGCCCGGCTACGACTACCCGAGCTTCATCGCGATGGATCAGCCGAAGCACTCGTCGCAGCGCAAGACCGTGTCGCCGATGTTCACGCCGACGCATCTGGACGAACTCGCCAAACTGATCCGCGAGCGCGCCATCAAGGTGATCGAGAGCCTGCCGCGCAACGAGACCTTCAATTTCGTCGACCGGGTATCGATCGAACTGACGACGCAGATGCTGGCGACGCTGTTCGACTTTCCGTTCGAGGAGCGCCGCAAGCTGACGCGCTGGTCCGACGTCTCGACCGCGCTGCCGAAGAGCGGCGTGGTCGAATCCGCCGAGCAGCGCCGCCAGGAAATGGACGAGTGCGCCGCCTATTTCACCAGACTGTGGAACGAGCGCGTCAACGCCCCGCCGCGCAACGACCTGATCTCGATGATGGCGCATAGTGACGCGACGCGGCACATGGACCCCGACAACCTGATGGGCAACATCATCCTGTTGATCGTCGGCGGCAACGACACCACCCGCAACACCATGAGCGGCTCGGTGTTGGCACTGAACGAACATCCCGACCAGTATCAGAAGCTGCGCGACAATCCCGCGCTGATCGACACCATGGTGCCGGAAGTGATCCGCTGGCAGACACCTCTGGCGCACATGCGGCGTACCGCTCTGGTCGATACCGAACTCGGCGGCAAGAAGATCAAGAAGGGCGACCGCGTCGTGATGTGGTACGTCTCGGGGAATCGCGACGAGGAAGGCATCGAGCGGCCGGAAGAGTTCATCATCGACCGCGCCCGGCCCCGCACCCATCTATCGTTCGGCTTCGGCATTCACCGCTGCGTCGGCATGCGGCTGGCCGAACTGCAACTGAAGATCGTGTGGCAGGAGATGCTCAAGCGTTTCGACCGCATCGAGGTGGTTGGTGAGCCGAAGCGGGTCTATTCCAGCTTCGTGCGCGGCATCGAGCAACTGCCGGTCCGCATTCCGGGCTGACATGGCCGGCGCTGGAGCCATGCAGGTTGGCGGGACAATAGACGTTGCAACTGATGGCGCGATCTCCCAAGAAAAGGGTTGACGCGGCCTCCGCGTTGGCCGCTGCAGCCCGTGCGGGCGGCCGGACTTCCCTCTCACATGGTTGACCCGTCTCCCCGATGACCCAACACGAACAACAAGACGAATTCCACGACATCCGCGACGCCGTCGCCAAGCTTTGCGCCCAGTTTCCGGGCGAATATTGGCGCAAGCTCGACCGCGAGATGAAATATCCGAGCGAGTTCGTGAA
>JAIEPP010000498.1 GCA_019748335.1 Xanthobacteraceae bacterium | reverse complement strand
GGGGTCATGGGCTGTTTGCCCTTCCCTCCCCCGCGTGGGGGGGTGGGCGACGCGCGACGCGGGGGGGGGGGGGGCTCTCTCCACTCGAACAGTATGACTCGCGGCGGCACCCCCACCCCAACCCTCCCCCGCAAGCGGGAGAGGGGGCGCACTGCCGTCGCTGCTGCAGATTCGCCGTCACAACTTCGCCAGATAGGGTTCGAGCGCGGTCAGGCTTTTCAGCGTGTTGGCCGGCGCGTAGAGATCGACATGCGGCAGCGCCGCCTTGATGCCGGCGGCTTCCGGCGTATAGCCGTCCCACGCCATCATCGGATTGAGCCAGACGATGCGGCGGCAGCGGCGGCCCAGCGCCGCCATCTCGCGGCCGAGCAGCGCGGCATCGCCGGTCTCGTAACCGTCGGAAACGATCATCACCACGGTGCGCGAATGAATCACGCGCGCGGCGTGCCAGCGGTTGAAGGTCTGCAGGCTCTCGCCGATTTTGGTGCCGCCGCCCGCCCCTTGCGCCATGATCGAGAGACGATCGAGCGCACGCGCCGCATCCCTTTCCTTCATCGCGTCGGAGACATGCGCGAGCCTTGTGTGAAACAGAAACGCCTCGGCCTCGCGAAACTCGTCGAGCACGCCGTGGATGAAGCGCAGGAACACACCGGTATACATGCTCATCGAGCCGGAGGCGTCGAGCAGCATCACCAGCCGCAGCGGCTTCTCCTTGCGCTGGCGCCTGACCAGCGCGATCGGTACGCCGCCGTGGCTGATATTGCCGTGAATGGTGCGGCGCAGATCGAGCCGGTAGCCGCGGCGCCGCGCCAGGTCGCGGCGCGTCAGCCGCGTGCGCATGGTCTGTGCGAGGCGAGCCGCGGCGGCGTGCGCCTCCTCGATCTGATCGGGATCGGCCATCTTGCGAAAATCGATTTCCTGGAGATGATCGGCGCGCGACGCGCCTTCCATGCGGCCCTCGCCGGAACGGTCGACATCGTCAGCGCCATCGGCGGAGGGCACCTGATCCATCGCGGTATTGCCGCCGGCACGCGGCTCCGGCCGGGTGTTCGGCAAGCTCTTCAGCGACGGATTGTTGGCCGATTTGGCCGATCCCATCGTGGTCGAGCGCGACCGCACCCGCTTGCCGAGCCAGAACGCGTCGAAGATGCCGTCAAACTTTTCCCAGTCGGATTTGCGCGCCGAGAACAGATGCTTGAACGCCGAACGCAGCAGACCCGGTTTTGCGGCATAGCCCGCCGTCATCAGCGACGCCGCGTCCTGGCCTTCGGCGAGGCCGACCGCAAAACCGCTGTCGCGCAGGGTTTTCAGAAACGCCGCGAGTTTTCCCGAGACCAGGCGGGACACCTCGTCCACTTCTCGGAAATCGGGTGCGGCGCCGCAGCAGCTCATGCGACCTTCCCCAGCAGCCGTTCGGTGACTTCACGGCTCATCCGCGCTTTGTCCTCGTGGGTCTTGAGCAGGCACATCAAGGTTTCGTGCACCGTCTCGGGCGCGTCGTGCAGGTCGCGGACATCGAGGCCGACCAAAGCCGCGGCCCAATCCAGCGTCTCGGCCACACCCGGCACCTTGCGCAGCTCTTCCTTCCGGATGCTTTCGACCATGCGCGCGATCTGCAGCGACAGCGACGCGCCGGCGCCCTCGATCCGCGCCATGATGATGCGCGCCTCGCGATCGGCATCGGGATAATCGACATAGTGATAGAGGCAGCGGCGGCGCAGCGCGTCGGACAGTTCGCGAGTGCCGTTCGAAGTCAGCACCACATGCGGGATCGAGACGGCCTTGATGGTGCCGAGTTCGGGGATCGAGACCTGAAAGTCGGACAGCAATTCGAGCAGGAACGCCTCGAACTCGTCGTCGGCGCGGTCGATCTCGTCGATCAGCAGCACCGGCGGCTTGTCGCGGCGGATCGCGGCCAATAGCGGCCGTTCCAGCAGATATTTCTCCGAGAAGATCTGGTCCTCGACCGCATCGGGGTTATCGCCGCGATGGGCCTGGATCGAGAGCAACTGGCGCTGGTAATTCCATTCGTACAGCGCTGCCGATTGATCGAGCCCCTCGTAGCATTGCAGCCGGATCAGTTCGGTCGCGTGCACGGAAGCCAGCGCCTTCGCGACTTCGGTCTTGCCGACGCCCGCCTCGCCCTCCAACAGCAGCGGGCGTCTCAGCAATTGCATCAGCGAGATCGCGGTCGCGAGTTCGCTGTCGGCGATATAGCCGGCAGCGGCCAGGGATTGCGCGATTTCGTCGCGGTTCCTCATCGCTACGCGAACACTCCCAAATTCTTCGCCGCCTTCCAGTTGCGCCAGAAGTCATGCGGCATCTGGATATGGGTGGAGCCGAGGAACGAGAACGCGTCGTTGACGGCGTTGGAGAACGCCGGCACGCCGCCGACATTCGGGCTTTCGCCGACGCCCTTGGCGCCGATCGGATGATGCGGCGACGGCGTGACGGTGAAGTCGGTTTCCCAATGCGGGGTCTCGACCGCGGTCGGCATGAAGAAGTCCATGAACGAACCGGTCACGACATTGCCGTCGTCATCGTAGCGGATCTCCTGGCCCATCGCGATCGCGAAGGCTTCGGTCAGGCCGCCATGCACCTGGCCCTCGATGATCATCGGGTTGATGCGGGTGCCGCAATCGTCGAGCGCGTAGAAACGCCTGACCTTGTAGACCCCGGTATCGACGTCGATGTTCATCACGCAGATATAGGCCCCAAAGGGATAGGTCATGTTCGGCGGATCGTAATAGCTGACCGCTTCCAGGCCCGGCTCCATGCCCGGGGGTACCGAGTTATAGGCCGCCCAGCAGATGTCCTTCATCGACATCGACTTCTCCGGCAGGCCCTTGACGCGGAAACCGTCGATATCCCATTCGAGGTCGCCCTCGTGCACTTCGAGCTTGTAGGCCGCGATCATCTGGGCCTTGGCCTTGATCTTTCGCGCCGCCATCGCGATCGCCGCACCCGCCACCGGCGTCGAGCGCGAACCGTAGGTGCCGAGCCCGTAAGGCGCGGTGTCGGTATTGCCTTCCTCGATCATGATGTCGTCGGCGGGAATGCCGATTTCGGTGGCGATGATCTGGGCCCAGGTGGTCTCGTGGCCCTGGCCCTGGCTCTTGGAGCCGACCCGGGCGATGCCCGCCCCGGTCGGATGCATGCGGATCTCGCAGGAATCGAACATCGCGATCCCGAGGATGTCGCAATTCTTCGACGGGCCGGCGCCGACGATCTCGGTGAAGAAGGAGACGCCGAGGCCCATGATTTCACGGGTCTCGCCGCGCTTGAACGCCGCGCGCTTTTCCGCCTGCTCCTTGCGCAGGCCGGCATAGTCGACCGTCTCCATCATCTTGCGCATGGCCGTGTGGTAATCGCCGGAATCGTATTCCCAGCCCAAGGCCGAGTGATACGGAAACTGCTCCGCCTTGATGAAGTTCTTCAGCCGCAACTCCGCCGGATCCATCCCCAGCTTCTGCGCCAGAATATCCATGCCGCGCTCGATGCAATACGCCGCCTCGGTGACGCGGAACGAACAGCGATAGGCGACGCCACCCGGCGCCTTGGTGGTGTAGACGCCATCCACCGACAGATGCGCGGTCGGGAAATCATACGATCCGGTGACGATGTTGAAGAATCCGGCCGGCCATTTCGACGGATCGGCGCAGGCATCGAACGCGCCGTGATCGGCCAGCACATGGACGCGCAGGCCGGTGACCTTGCCTTCCTTGGTCGCGGCGATCTCGGTCGTCATGTGATAGTCGCGCGCAAATGAAGTCGCGGTCAGGTTCTCGATACGGTCCTCGACCCATTTCACCGGCTTGCCGGTCACGATGGAAGCGACCGCGGCGCAGATATAGCCGGGATAGGCGCCGACCTTGTTGCCAAAGCCGCCGCCGATGTCGGGCGAGATCACGTGGATCTTGTGCTCCGGGATCTTCGCGATCAGCGCCACCACGGTGCGGATCACATGCGGCGCCTGGAAGGTGCCCCAGATCGACAGTTCGCCCTTGATCTTGTCGAACGAGCAGACGCACTGGCAGGTCTCCAGCGGCGACGGGTGGGTGCGGTGATAGGAGAGCATTTCCTTGATCGTGACGTCGGCTTTCTTGAACGCGGCGTCGGTGAGATCCTTGTCGCCGACGGTCCACTCGAAGATGTGGTTGTGATGCTTGCGCGGCCCGTGCGCGCCGGTCATTTTGCCGGCGAGGTCCTCGCGCAGTACCGGCGCATCCTTATCCATCGCCTTGAACGGATCGATCAGCGGCGGCAGCGGCTCGTATTCGACGACCACCTTGTTGATGCCGTCGTCGGCGGCATAGCGGTCGGTCGCGACCACGAAGGCGACTTCCTGATTCTGGAACAGCACCTTGCCGTCGGCCAGCACCATCTGCACGTCGCCGGCCAAGGTCGGCATCCAGGCGAGGTTGACGGTCTTCAGCGTCTCGGCGGTAATCACGGCCAATACGCCCGGCACCTTCAGCGCCTCGTCGCCATTGATCGACTTGACCCGCGCATGGGCATGCGGCGAGCGGACGAAATCGCCGTGCAGCATGCCCGGCAATTTCAGGTCGTCGACGTAATTGCCCCTGCCCTGCGTGAAGCGGATGTCCTCGACCCGCTTGCGCTTGCAGCCCATGCCTTCGAGTTTGGCTTCGCGTTGTTCCCGCGTGGGAGTCATGTCGTTCATTCCGCAGCCTCCTGGAATTCAACGCCATTGATCTTGGCGGCGGCGTACTGGATCGCCCTGACGATGTTCTGGTAGCCGGTGCAGCGGCAGAAATTGCCTGAAATGCCCATCCGGATTTCGGCTTCCGTCGGTGCCGGATTTTCCTTCAACAGCCGCTGCGCGCGCAGAATCATGCCGGGGGTACAGAAGCCGCATTGCAGCCCGTGCATCATCCGAAAGCCTTCCTGCAACGCCGACAGCGAGCCGTCGGCATTGGCCACGCCTTCGATGGTCATGATGTCCGAGCCTTGCGCCTGCACCGCGAACATGGTGCAGGATTTTACCGACATGCCGTCGATATCGATCGTGCAGGCGCCGCAATGGGTGGTCTCGCAGCCGATATGGGTGCCGGTCAAAGCGAGGTTTTCGCGGATGAAATGCACCAGCAGCGTGCGCGGTTCGACGAGGCCTTCGACCTCGGCGCCGTTCACCTTCATGGTGACGTGGGTTTTTGCCATTGTTGCCCCCTTACTTGGCGCAGGCGGCGGCGCGCGACAGCGCCCGCATCACCATGATGCCGCCGACATGTTTGCGGTATTCGACCGGGCCGCGCGCATCCGCGGCCGGCGACATGATCGCGACCGCTGCTTCGGCCGCCTTTTTGAGCGTCGCCGGATCGAGGCTGGTGCCGATCACAGCTTTCGCGGCATCGGTTGCCAGCAGCGGCGTCTCGGAGAGGTTGGTGAGGCCGATCGCGCAGGTCGCAACCTTACCATCAGCCATCGTCAGCACGACCGCGGCGGCGGCGGTGGCGTAATCGCCGACCTTGCGCTTGAGTTTTTCGTAAGCGTAGCCGTGACCGGCGGGGGGGACGGGAACGGAGATCGAGGTCAGGAGCTCGCCGGGTTCCAGCGCCGTGAAATAGGCGCCCTGGTAGAACTCGGTTGCTGCGACATCGCGGGCGCCGGACGCGCCTTCGAGCCGGTAGCTCGCGCCCAAGGTCATCATTAGCGCCGGCATGTCATTGCCGGGATCGCCGTTGGCGACGTTGCCGCCGATGGTGCCGCGATAGCGCACCTGGGGATCGGCGATCAGGAGCGCGATTTCATGCAGGATCGGCAACGATTGGCCGATCTCGTCGGACGCCAGCAGTTCGTGCTGGGTGGCCATGGCGCCGATGACGATCGCGTTGCCGCTGCGGGAGATGCCCTTGAGCGCGGCGACGCCGTGCAGGTCGACCAGATGCTCCGGCGTGGCGAGCCGGAGTTTCATCATCGGGACCAGGCTGTGGCCGCCGGCCAGTGGCCGGGCCTCTTCGCCCAAGGATGACAGCAGTTTGACCGCGTCGGCGACGGTGGCCGGCCGGTGATAACTGAATGGTCCAGGGATCATTCGTTTCCTCCATTTTCGTCCGTTAGGGTCCCTTACGGGGACATGGACGTTGGAGTGCACGCTCTCCCCCGGCATTTTCGCCTGCAAGCCGAGGGGCACAAACTGGCGGAATTCGCACGAGATGCGGATTTTCGCGCACGAAATGCGTCAGCGAGGGCGACCAATATCTCCGTCGTGGCCGGGCTTGTCCCGGCATCCACGACTTTTCTCGCTGCAAGGCCGCAAAGACGTGGATGCCCGGGACAAGCCCGGGCATGACGGCGATAGGGAGAGTGCGCCGCCTAAGCGTGCCGCCGGGCGAGCCCCAGCCTCGCCTTGACCTCGGCGATCTTGGCGCGGCTCACCGGGACCCGGTGCGGCGACGGGCCGTCGAGTTCCACGATGGCACCGTCACCTTCCTTGCGCACTAGCGTGACGTGCGGGATCGCGACGATGTGGCTGCGATGCACCCGGACGAACAGGCCGGGGTCGAGCTGGGCTTCCGCTTCCGAGATCGACCACGGGCACATCCGCTCCCGGGTGCCGTCATGCACCTTGGTATAGTGAGCGTCAGCGCGGACGCTTCTGACCTCGGCGCTGTCGATGAAATGCGTTCCGTCGGCGCCTTCGACGGGCAGCCGCGGCGCCGGCGCCGCGCGGGGCGGCTGACCAATGCCGCCGAGCGGGGTCGGTCGCAGCCGCGGACTGGTCGGGACGGCGCTGGCGTCCGCCGGCGGGATTTCCGCCACGGCCGTTTGAGGAATGGCGGCGACCGCTTCCGCAGCGGCCTTCCGTCGCGGATCCGGCACCAGCGACAGCAGAAAACCCGCGGCGATCACAAAACAGAGCAGCGCGACCACCAGCGACAGCATTTGCGACGAAGCCGCCAGTCCCTCGACGTGGTGATGCGATCCTTCCGACGGCGGAACCAGGTGCATGCCGGCCATCGCGGTGTAGTGCATGCCAGACACGGCAACACCATACGCGACCGCGCTCAGCGCCAATTGCACGCCGCCCTGCCGCGCCAGAAACGCGCGTAGCCCGCCATAGGCCGCCGCGATCGCGATGACGACCGAGAGCGCGATCATGCCGGTGTCATGGGTCATGGCGAAGTCGCCCGACAGGCCGTGCATGCCGACATAATGCATGCTGGCGATCCCGACCCCGAGCAGCACCGCCGAGGATAGCACGCGCGACACCGAGGGCTCGCCGACGCTGACAAAGAACAGGGAAATGCCGACCACCAGCGCGCAGATCAAGAACGAGATGATCGTCGGCAGCACCAGATAGACCGTGCCCGGCGGCAGCGGCGCCGCCAGCATGCCGACGAAGTGCATGGTCCAGATGCCGATGGCGAGAAAGAACGCTGCGCCCGCCAACAGCAGGCGATGACCAGCGTCCGGCGTCCCGCGGATACGCGCGGTGAGGCCGAAACCGGTGTAACCTCCCAGAATCGCGATCACCACCGAGAGCGCGACGAGATAGGGATCGTGTCCTTCGAACATGATCGTCTCGGCCGCCCGTCTCCACGGGCTGGCCTCCTCCCGCCGCTGACTTTACAGGTGCGGCATCGGAAATGACAATCGTTCTAAATTGTCTCTCGCCCCGCCGTTTGAAGGAAGAAGGACGCTTCGGCGGATTCCGGAGCCGAAACAGCGAGAAATTTCGCTGCTGCGAATTTCACCTCTCCCCGCCGGTGGGGAGAGGTGAAACCGCGACTGAAACTAGACAATCCCCGCCGCGACCTGGCCTTTCAACCGCTCCAGGCTGTGCAACGTGTTGGCGCAGGCTTCCGCGACTTCGATGCCCTTGATGACGAAATGTTTGCGGAAGAAGTCGTGATGCACCGAGCTCTCGTGGAATTGCTGCGGCGTCAGCACCGCCGAGAAGATCGGCACCTCGGTCTTGAGCTGCACGTCCATCAACGCCTTGATCACGGTGTCGGCGACGAATTCGTGGCGGTAGATGCCGCCATCGACGACGAGGCCGGCGGCCACGATCGCGGTGTAGCGCCGCGTCTTGGCCAGCAGCTGCGCATGCAGCGGGATCTCGAACGAGCCCGGCACCTCGAACAGATCGACCTGCGCGCGCGAGATGTGACGCGCCTCGATCTCCGCGAGGAAGGCGATGCGGCATTCCTCGACCACGTCGCGATGCCAGGACGCTTGCACGAAAGCGACCCGTTGAGGCTTGACGAAACGCGGGTGATTGGGCGCCGGCGGACGCACAGGTGTATCCGGCGCGTGACCGGCTTCGGAAGGCTTAACTTGGTCGGTTTGGGTGTGGGATTTGGCTTCAGGCTCTTGCAACATCTGATTCATGGTTTTCCTCTTTCAGGACCAGAATCAGGGCACACGGAACGAACATAGCCACGCGCAAACACGCGAGGCCCGCCGCAACCGTTCTCTTTCATCCGGACTATGACCGTCGGCTTCGGAATCACACCGAATCTGCTGACCCTTCTTCCTCAGGGGAATTCGTCCCCGTGGAACAAGGCGCTCGCGGGCTTGGGCTACGTCACCCTTACCGCCGGTGGGGATTTTCACCCCGCCCTGAGAACATCGGCCGCCCGGAATGGACGACCTGGAGCGAATATGAGGAAATGCCGACACGTGGGCAAGCCCTTTTGGCATCGGGAGACGGCATGCCCCCATGCCGGCGGGACAGGGCGGGCCTTTACTCGGCTCCCGGCAACTGGGATAGCGATTGAAAATGGCCTTATGGTCAACAGGGGCGCGTCAGCATGAAACTTCTCCGCCGCAATTTCCTCAGACTGGCCGCGACCGCCGTCGCAGCACCCGCCCTTCCGCGGCTGGTCTTCGCTCTGGATTATCCGACGCGGCCGACGCGCATCATCGCCGGCTTCGCCGCCGGCGGCGGCGTCGACATCACCGCGCGCCTGATCGGCCAGTGGCTGGCCGATCATCTCGGGCAACCCTTCGTGGTCGAGAACCGCACCGGCGCCGGCGGCAATATCGGCACCGAAGCCGTCGTCAACGCAGCCGCCGACGGCTACACGCTGCTGCTCGCCACCGTCCCGAACGCAGTCAACGCCTCGCTCTACGACAACCTCAAATTCAATTTCGTGCGCGACATCGCGCCGGTGGCCGGCGTCATCCGGGTGCCGATGGTCGTGCTGGTCCACCCGGACGTCCCGGCGAAGACGATTGCCGAGTTCATCGCTTACGCCAAAGCCAACCCCGGCAAGATCAACATGGCCTCGGCCGGCAGCGGCAGCGCGCCGCACATGGCCGGCGAACTGTTCAAGATGATGACCGGCGTCGACATGGTCCACGTCCCCTATCGCGGCCAGGGCCCAGCGATGACCGATCTGCTCGGCGGCCAGGTGCAGATCCTGTTCGCCGCGGCGCCCGGAACCGCCGACTACGTCAAGACCGGCAAGCTGCGCGCGCTCGCGGTGACGACGAACACACGGATGCCCGAATTGCCTGAGGTTCCGACCGTCGGAGATTCTGTACCAGGCTATGAAGCCAGCCAGTGGTACGGCTTCGCGGCGCCGAAAAACACACCCGCCGAGATCGTCGACAAGCTCAACAAGGAAATCAATGTCGCGATGGCCGACCCCGGCATGAAGGCGAAGCTTGCCGCCCTCGGCGGCGAGACGATGCCGGGCTCACCGGCCGATTTCGGCAAGCTGATCGCGGACGAGACCGAGAAGTGGGGCAAAGTGGTCCGCACCGCCGGCATCAAGCCGGAATAAGATTCGGAAAGCTGCGGGCGTTTACGAAAAATTAACTATTATGGCGACACGCTGGCCGAGCGAATGCGTCGCTTGCGTGCCGATTCACGCGTCCGTGAATCCGATTCCGGTTTGTTCTAAAAGTTAACGCGCGTGACAGTTATGAACTGTGGACGACGGCGTTTTGGCCTGTGGACGGACTCCTGGGTGAGTTGCGCGGATTCCGCAAATCACATCACTTGAGCCCGGCAGACCCCGGCACGATCAAGACGATCAGGGGATTGCAGCCGGCCGCGACGTATCAGTTCAGCGCGCGCCGTTCCCCGTTGCGTATCAAAAGACTTCAAGAACAAGGCCGAGACGGAAATGTCCCTCCTCGAAGGCACTATCGATTCCCGGATCAACCCGCTCGCGGTGGTCGAGGATATCGCCGCCGATAACAACTGGGCGTTCGAGCGTTCCGGCGAAGACGAAGTCACGATCGTCTCCAAGGGCAGCTGGACCGACTATCAGCTCTCCTTCACCTGGATGCCCGAGATCGAGGCTCTGCATCTGGCCTGCGCCTTCGACATGAAGATCCCGCCGGCACGGCGCGGCGAAGTGCAGCGGCTGATCGCGGCGATCAACGAACAATTGTGGGTCGGCCATTTCGACATCTGGACCCATACCGGCATGTTGATGTACCGGCAGGCGCTGTTGCTGCCGGGCGGGCTCACCGCCTCATCCGCGCAATGCGAGGCGATGCTGGTCGGCGCCATTCACGGCTGCGAACGCTATTATCCCGCGCTGCAATTCGTGGTCTGGGCCGGCAAGACCGCGGCGGAAGCCATGAGTGCGGCGATGTTCGATACCGAGGGTGAGGCGTAGAGGCATCGTTAGCCCGACCATCTCCTCATAACCGGTGTCGTCCCCGCCTAGTGCGCAATTGCGCACGGGCGCGGGGACCCATACGCCGTGGCGGCGATTGTGCGGCACGGTGCTTGTTGCAGATATCCTGATCCACTAGAACGGCCTGTGGTTATGGGTCCCCGCCTTCGCGGGGACGACACCTGAGTTGTGGTGATACCTGTGAACACGACCAACCCTTTGAAAAACGTCCACGGCACCATCGCCCTTGCCGGCGCCGGCAAGATGGGCGGCGCGATGCTGACCGGATGGCTGGCACAAGGCCTCGACGCCAAACGCGTAGTGGTGATCGAGCCGCATCCCTCCGCCGAGATCAGCGCGCTGGCCGCGCAGGGCGTCCGCCTCAACCCATCCGCCAAGGACGCCGGCGAGGTCGATACGCTGGTGGTCGCGGTAAAACCGCAATCGTTCCGCGAGGCCGGCGCCCTGCTGAGGCCATTCGTCGGTCCGTCCACGCTGGTGGTCTCGATCATGGCGGGCACGCCGATCGCCTCGCTGGAAGCGGTGTGCGGCGACAGCGTGGTGCGCGCCATGCCGAACACGCCGGCGGCGATCGGCCGCGGCATCACGGTCGCGGTGGCGGCGAAGAACGTCAGCGCCGCGCAGCGAGCGGTCGCCGATGCGCTGCTGCGCGCCACCGGCTCGGTCGAATGGGTCGACCAGGAAAGCCTGATGGACGCGGTGACCGCCGTATCGGGCTCCGGACCGGCCTACGTGTTCCTGCTCGCCGAGGAACTCGCACGCGCCGGCGTCGCGGCCGGCCTGCCGGCGGAACTCGCGAACCGGCTGGCGCGCGAAACCGTCGCCGGCTCCGGCGAGCTGCTGCATCGCTCGGACCTGTCGGCCACGACGCTGCGCCAGAACGTCACCTCGCCCGGCGGCACCACCGCCGCCGCGCTGGACGTGCTGATGGGATCGAACGGCATGCAGACCATCCTGACCCGCGCGGTCGCCGCCGCGACGCAGCGCTCGAAGGATCTGGCGAAGTAGCTACTTCGCCGCCAATCGCTTCGTGAAAGTCTCGACATTGACCAGCCCGCGCGCGTGGCGGCCGTCGCCGATCTTGCGCTCGCCCTCGAAGGCTTCGACCTCGAAGCGGATCACGCGGCGCTCCACCGCGACGACCTTTGCGGTGGTCCGCACCGTGGCCCCGACCAGCGACGCGCCGAGGTGGCGGATATCGACCTCGGTACCAACAGTGACCCAGCCCGGCTGCAGCTGGCCGCGGATCGCGTCTCCCGACGCCAGCTCCATTTCCAGGATCATCATCGGCGTCGCATAGACCATCGGCATGCCCGGCACGAAATGCCCGACCGTGCGCTCGGTGGGCACCACCAGCGTGCGCTCGGCGCTCATGCCGACCTTGATGACGTCGCGTGCGTCCATGGATTTATATCCCGGCAACAAACTCATCGTCGTCCCGGCCTTGAGCCGGGACCCATACCGCGTGATGTCTCGGTACGGCAGAGGCGCCGACGCCTGTGAAACCCACAGGCATCGGTGGTTATGGGTCCCGGCTCAAGGCCGGGACGACAGTGGAGAGAGATGGAGCCTACTTCTTCGCCGCAGCGGCGCGTTCGACGAAGGTCTTGCCGCCCTTCATCTTGTGGGCCAGCGGGGCTTCGTTGATCTGGATCACGACCGCGTCGGCATCGACGCCGAGATTCTTCACCAGCGCCTGCGTGATGTCGCGCATCATGCCGGCCTTCTGTTCGTCGGTGCGGCCGGCGGCCATGCTCACGGTAATCTCGGGCATTTCAGTCTCCTCGATCTTTTCTTTTCGTCATGGCCGGGCTTATCCCGGCCATCCACGATCTCTTCCATCAAACAAGACGTGGATGCCCGGCACAAGGCCGGGCATGACGCCGGAATGAATAGCTATCCCCACCTCACGTCATGGCGGGCGAGGACTTTTCGGACCTCGTCAACGAGGCTGGCCTCATCGACCAGGTACTGCGCCTCGGTCTGCTTTTTCAGATATTCCTCGCGGTCCTTGATCTCGGTCAGGCCGGCACCGAGGATCAGGTCCTTGATCTGGATCTTGCCGTTGGCCTTTTCGTCGCTACCCTGAATGATCGCGCAAGGGCTGTTCCGGCGGTCGGCGTATTTCATCTGCTGACCGAGGCTGTGCTTGGGATTGCCGAGATACAGCTCGGCGCGAATGCCGGCGTTACGGAGCGTCGCAACCATCTGCTGGTAGCCCGCGATTTCGCCGCCGAACACGGTGACGACCACAGGCCCGAACGCCGGCGTGGTATCGAGCTTGCCGAGCATGGTCAGCGCGGCCTGCAATCGCGACACGCCGATCGAAAATCCGGTCGCCGGCACCGGCTCGCCGCGAAAGCGCGAGACCAGGCCGTCGTAACGACCGCCGCCACCGACCGAACCGAAACGAACCGGCCGGCCTTTTTCGTCCTTGGTTTCGAGCGTCAGCTCTACTTCGTAGACCGGGCCGGTGTAGTATTCGAGGCCGCGAACGACGGAAGGGTCGATGCTGATTTGATCGGCGCCATAGCCGGAAGCGGTGACGAGTTTGGCGATCTCTTCGAGTTCGCTGACACCAGCCTGACCGACTTCGCTCTTGGCGAGATAAACATCTGCCGCGGCGATCGCCTGTCTCCAGTCGTCGCGTTTTTGAGTTACAGCCAGGACGACATCGGCGTCCGCCGAACTGAGGCTGGCGCCCTTGGTGAAATCGCCCTTGCCTTCTTCGCCACCGTCCCATCGTCCGGGACCGAGCAACTTGCGAACTTCGTCAGCGGAAAATTTGTCGAGCTTGTCGATCGCGCGCAGCACCGTGAGCCGTCGTCCCGCATTCTCCTCGCCGGCAAGGCCAATCGCCTCCAGCACCCCGTCGAGCACCTTGCGATTGTTCATCTTCACGAGATAACTGCCGCGGGGAATGCCGAGCGCTTCCATGGTGTCGGCGGCCATCATGCACATCTCGGCATCGGCAGCGGCCGTTGGCGCGCCCACTGAGTCCGCGTCGAACTGCATGAACTGGCGGAAGCGGCCGGGGCCCGGTTTTTCATTGCGATAGACGTAACCGGCGCGGTAGCTGCGATAGGGTTTCGGCAGATTGTCAAAATTCTCCGCGACGTAGCGCGCCAGCGGCGCGGTCAGGTCGTAACGCAGCGAGATCCACTGCTCGTC
>JAIEPP010000129.1 GCA_019748335.1 Xanthobacteraceae bacterium | reverse complement strand
CGCGGATGGTGCGCCTCGGCCTCGATCGTCCGATCGACCATGTCGGCGATCCCATCCCGACGCCATACTCGGTGCTCTCGGACGTCGAGCGTTTCCTGCGGGAGAATCCGTCGAAGGGGTGACCGCGGCGAGGGTGCGCCTGCGCTACAATACGACAGCAGCCGACGCGGCGTCTAGCCAGCTTGACGAACCGATCAGACTGGTGGACGAACGCGACTGCAAACAACAAGAAGAGACGGAATTCATGCAAAGAACGATACTCGCATTCGTCGCAGCCTTCGGTGTCGCAGCATGCGGACCAGCCTGGGCGGCGTGGCCCGAAGACAAGCCGGTTGAAGTCATCATCGGCTTCGCTCCCGGCGGGGCAACCGACGTCATGGCGCGCAAGCTGCTGCCCTTCGTCGAGAAGCGGCTCAATGCAAGCGCGAAGTTCGTGGTGGTGAACAAGCCCGGCGCCGGCGGAGAGATCGCGTTCACCGCGATTGCGCGCGCCGCGCCCGATGCCTATTCGATGGGCGTGGTCAACGTGCCCGGATATAACTTTCTTCCGCTGACCAGAAAGACCCAATACAGCATGGATGAGATCCGTCTGGTCGCACGGGTGGTCGACGATCCCGGCGTCATCGTGGTCCGGACCGAGAGCAAGTTTTCAACGCTTGCGGACGTTCTGGCTGCGTTGCGCAGCAAGCCGGGGTCGGTCACGTTCGGTCACAACGGCGCGGGCACCAACGGTCATCTGGCGATCCGCATGTTGGCGGCTGCCGCCAAGGTCGAACCCAATGAAATTTCCTACCGGGGGACTGCCATGCAAAGGACAGATCTTCTGGGTGGCCATCTGGAAATCGGAATGTTCAGCCTGAGCGAACTTGCCGAACTGTACGGTACCAACAAGGGACCGATCCGCGCCATTGCGATCTTGTCAAAGCAGCGATCTTCGTCGCTCCCCGACGTTCCGACCGCAGAGGAAGCAGGGGCCCCGGTCACGATGACCGCGGAACGCGGCTTTGCCGTAGCCAAGGGCGTTCCCGACGAAATCGTCAAGAAGCTCCAGGCGGCGATTGCCGACAGCTTGCGCGACCCCGAGTACGTCAAGAGCTCGCCGGGCGACGCGCCCGTGCTGGCCTTCATGCCGGGTGACGAATGGCAAAAGCGTCTCGATGCCGCAACGCTGGCCTTGCGCCCGCTGGCCGACGAGCTGAAGGCAAGCGAGCAGAAGTGACGCCTTGACGCCGCTCGGGCTGCGTTGCCCTCCATGAAAATGGCGCCCCGTGAGGGGCGCCATTGGCCGGTCTTGATGTGCGTCAAACTGTCGGGCAGGCAAAGCGGCTAGTGGTAAGGTCCCCTATCAGCGTCGGAGCGCGACATGATCAAATGTGGTGCAAAATGGTTGATCGTTACCATTCTCACGGCTGGTTTCGCCGCCGCGGCTCAGGCTGAAGACGTCGACATCGGCAAGTCCGAATTTCAGTCTTCATGCGCGAGTTGTCATGGTCCGGATGCAAAGGGTAACGGGCCGGTCAGCGGTCAGTTGAAGATACCGCCTCCCGATTTGACGATGTTGGCCAGGAACAACAACGGGGCCTTTCCCACCAACGCCGTCTATGAAACCGTATCTGGATTGAAAACGGTTCCCGCTCACGGCCCCCGTGAAATGCCAATTTGGGGGGAACGATTCAATCCCATCATCAACTTGCCGCACAGTGTTGATCCGTCTTACTGGACGATGGCCGGGCCGGAGCAAAGCCCGGAAGTCGTCGTGCGAAAACGTATCCTCGCTGTTATCGATTATCTGAGTCGTGTTCAGCAAAAATAGCAACCGACGAGCATCAGATTACTGGCCCATCCGGCCAAGCGGCCCCGTGACGGCCCTTGGCCTTTTCTACGCAAACTGCGCCGGCTTTGCCGGGGGCGCCGTCCTGGGATGGTGGTCGTGCAAATACAAGGCCAGATGGCTTCGAATGATTGCGTCCCTGGCCACAGCGGTTTCGAAGAGGTTCTCTTGCACGTCGCGAGGAAGATCCGACCACAATGCGAGTGCTGCCTTGCCCAACAAGCGTTCGAACTCGAGAGTTGAGTTATTCATCATCATTGATCATTCTGTTTATAGCGGACTCGTGTAGTGGCAAATCGGACTCGTCGCCTTATCCAGGCTCGCCGTGTACGAACTGGCGATAAATTTCTCGTCCGAGTTCGTTGACAACCAATATTTCAAGGTCCTGGTCGTCCCGCAGGCTGTTGTCGCGGAAGTCCCGCGCCATCTCCTTGCAGTGTTTGATCGCATCGGCATTCGTGTTGAACTTAATGCCAACGCGGTCCCTGTTCGGGACGCCGTCTTTCATATAGAAAAAAACGTTTGCATGATCGATGCTCGATTGGATTTTGCAGGTACCGAGGCTACCTCGGAATGACGCGCCCGTGTTCGATATTGCTAAGCTGCCCCGGCGGCAATAGTTCCCGCCGACGCCGAAAAGGCAGCCCCCGTTTCTATTTCCGATAGTGGTCCAAATTGATCAGCGCCAGAATTCGAGATGTGCTGACATCTGCAATGGACGAGTGCGCCATTCGTCTATGCTCGTTTTCGAAGACCGGCCCCAGCAGGACCCAGCCCCCAGGCTGGGGCCGCTCTGGTGGTATTGCTCCGATCGATTGTTCACGTCGGCATATGATAGCCCGAAAGTGAGCCAAGCCGCATCGGAGCGCGGACCCGCGTTCAACGGTCAACGGTGATGAATTCGGACGGAATGGCCCCGGCGCCTGGGCTTGGGGGCTGCTCTGCGCTGAGGCCATCCGACCGGAAACGTCGCCGAAGCGGCCGACAACGTTCGGCTAAGCCGAGCACATTCGGCTCGGCGACGCTGTCCTCTTTTGCTCACTTCGTAAACGCGAGCGGTCCACTTCCAGCTGGCCGATATTCTGAAGCGTCCGACATGCAAGGTCGTATGCCCGGTTCATGGCGCTCAGTTCCTCCGGATCAAGGGCACAGTTCCGGGAACGCGGATCAGGAATGGACATGATGCTCCTCGTGCGAACGTCAGCTCGAGCTTGTGCAGAAAAGCCGGGCGAATGGATTGATCTGCCGCGAAAGTCCCGCGATGCGCCGGCGAACTGGCTCTGACATCGCGGGGCAAGATCTATCGACTGGTCGGAGGGGTCCTGGCAACGAAGCTCGCGAACGGCTTGTAGGACTGCTTGGAAAGATCGCCGTACAGCGCGCCAATCTTCTGCGACTCGCTGACGAAAGTTTCGAAGGCCGTTTTCGCGAATTCGGTTTGAATTTCGATCGCCTTCTCGAACGATTTCACACCTGCGAGCTTCTCGACAAAGGCCCTGGTGTCTTCAAACGATCGCTTCGTGTAGTCGCCGTAAGCGGTGGCGATCGCCTGAAAGCCGGCGGGGGTGGATGACGTGAACGACATGGCCGCGGCGCCGGTCTCTTCCTTGCCATCCTGATGCTGCGTGGAATTCTGATTCGAGTTGTTGCGGTTTGGATTCGACATTTTGATGTCCCTTTAGCTTCCTTTGATCGCGAGCCGATGGCGCGCGTCGGCAATGGTTGCGCCAAAACAGCGGTTCCCGCTTGGTTATCGGACGTTGCTTGTGTGTTCTTATGATGATTCCGGAACCTCAGACGCGCATCGACGGTGTCACACTGGAGCGATACATGCGGTTCAATCGCCAACGAGACAACGGAAGTACCGTCGTGCTGGATCGACCTTCAGTTCGCGTCAGCAACGCGAACGGCTGATTCTGGATTACCGGAACGATGACGACTCCCATCGGTTGTCGTGACGTTCCCATGAAAGGAAACAACATGACCAACCAAAACCAACCCGGCCGGCAGAATCAATCGCCGGGCCAGAAACCCGGGCAGCAGCAGGGCGGCGGTCAGGCCCCGGGCCAGCAGGGGCAGGCTCCCGGCAAGGGTGACAAAAGTCCAAAGGTGCCGAACGAGCAAACCAGCGACACCGATACCTAATCGAAAGAAACGGTCCGCTTCGGCGGGCCGTTTTCTTTTGCCCGTGCAAAATGTCGCTGCGCGGGCACGCGCGCCGAGAATCGGTCGAGGAAACAAACGATAGGCGGGGGATGAACGTTTTACATGGCCGATGCGACCAAACCCGTGATGAGCACCTGAGCCCCGGACCCTGATGGGGGCTCTCATCGAGATTGGAAGCCGGCGATGAAACGACGAACGAAAGCTGTTTTGCTGGTCGGCGGCGTGGCTGTCGCGGCGGTCGTTGCAATGTACGTGATGCTGTCGTCGGCGCTCGCACGGGTGATCGATCCCCATGGTTATTGTGAGACCGGTTTTTCAAAATTGATCGATTGCAATCTCCACTGGTCAACGACAACCACCAGCCAATCGACCCCGATATTCACCACCCCCGCGAATGCAACCAGCACCGTCCCGTCGGGCGCGCGTGAAACGATCCGGCCGATCTCGGTCGACGTCACGGCATGGGCTGTTGCCCGTTGCCCCGGGGATTACATCACCAGGCACCTGCTCTGCGCCGTCCCCTCGGATGCGGCGCCCGTACAGGCCGCGAGCGACGATCTCGCCACCGGTCTGCCGCGGCCCAGGCCGTGGCTGCTCACGACCGCGAAGAATTCACCGTTCATCGAGTCGGTTCACATCGAGACGCCGCTGGATCTCGCAGGCGTGCTCCGCTTCTATCGCGCCGAGCTGAGCAAGCGCGGCTGGTCGGAGAACGACGGTGCGGTCGTCGAGCCCGCCGGCGCCGTGATCGCGTTCACGACATCAGATGGGCCGGCGTTGCTCCGGCTCACCCGTCAGGACGACCGGACGATCGCCGATCTGTCGCGGCGCAAGCCTGCGGCTACGAATGCCGGCGTCCTGCCTAGGCCAGGGCAGGTGAAGCTGAGGCTCGGCAACGCCACGGATGAAGAGGCCGTCATCACCGTCAACGGGCAGACCATCAAGCTGGCCGCTCGCGCCGGAATCAAGTTGACGGACACCCCCGCAATCGGACCCAAATCGTCCGACGGCCAGGAAATCGATCTGCCGCCGGGCAAGTACAAGGTCACCCTCAAGGTCGCGGGCGGCGCGGCGCAGAACCGGGAATTCGAGGTCGCTGCCGACGAGACCTGGGGCCTGCTGGCCAGTTCGGCCGGCGTCCCGATCCCGCTGCACCTTTATTGACACGCGGGTCCGAGTAGCGCCGGAAGCTCGGTACGCGCGGCGACATGATGAGCATCCCTGGACGTGGCTGCCCGGGAGTCCGTTGCTTCAGCCAGTTCGAGAGTTCAGCCACTATCCCGAAGGACGAGTTCAAATCCGAGATCGATATGACGTGGCCCTTGCCGCGTCAGGATCAATTGCGCGGCAGTGCGCCCGATCGCATCGCCATTCACGCGGATGGTGGAGAGACTCGGTGCGATTAAACGCCCCATTTCGAGATCACCGAGGCCGATGATCGCGACCGGTTGCTCCGCGGCCGGGCCGTCGCGCAACAGGCCCGCCTTGCGCAGACCGGACATGAAACCGATCGCATGCGCATCGTTCGCTGCAAACACCGCGTCGACACCGGGCAGTTCTGCAAGTGCTACGACACTGCCGGAGGCGTTGCGATCCAGCACCAGCCGTCGCGGCGCCTTGGCCCCAAGCGCCTGGGCCGTGTCGTTGAATCCATTCCAGCGCCGGGTGGCGCGCGGATCGTCGCCGCCGATGAACGCGAGATTGTTGCGGCCCCGCTCGACCAGATGCCGTGCCACAGCGACGCCGGCTTCGTAATTGTTAAAGCCGGCGACAGCGTCGATCGGGGCCGCCGGAAGATCCCAGGTCTCCGCAACGGGAATTCCCGCGCGCCGCAGCAATCGCGCACCGTCTTCCGTGGCGGGCGAGCCCACCATGATGATCGCCTCGGGGCGACGTGACAGCAATGCCGAAAGCATGTGGTCCTCGCGCGCGTCGTCATAGCGCGACTGTGCCAGGATCACGGCGTAGCCGAGCGGCTCCAATTCGTCGGACAGGCCCTGCACGGTATCGGCGAAGATCGAATTGGCGATCGTCGGCACCAGCACGCCGATCGAACGGGTGCGGGCCCTGGCCAGTCCGACGGCGAGCTGGTTTGGCACATAGCCGAGTTCCCGCATCGCGGCCTCGACCCGGCCCCTGGTTTCCGGCGCCACCAGATCCGGCAGGCGCACCACGCGGCTCACGGTAATCGACGAAACGCCGGCGAGTTTGGCCACAGCCGACAGGGTCGGGGCGGAATGGGTCTCTTCTGGGCCTGCGATGCTCATCTGAGCGGACATTAGCGAATGCAAGTCAGGAATGCACGATTCGGCTTGAATATGGCAAATGACAACGTTAACATTACGATGACAACGTTACCATGGAGCCCGGAGCCAGATGATTTCAGAGAAGGATGTGCAGACTTATCAACGCGATGGCGTGATCGTGGTGCCGGAGGTCCTGGGGGCCGATACGCTCGCCGAGGTTCGCTCGGTGATCGCTGAATTGGTCGCCGGATCGGCCAAAACCCTCGAACACACCGACGTCTATGATTTGGAGCCGGGCCACACCGCGGAAAGCCCGCGCGTCCGCCGCATCAAGACGCCGCACAAGGTGCACAAGCTGTTCGACGAAATCGTGCGCAGCGAACCCGTGCTCGACATCCTGAAGAAGCTGCTCGGCCCGGGCTTGCGGCTGCACGGATCAAAACTCAACATGAAATCGGCGCAGTATGGCTCGCCGGTGGAATGGCATCAGGACTGGGCGTTCTATCCGCATACCAATGACGATGTGCTCGCGATCGGCGTCCTGCTCGACGATTGCGATCTCGCCAACGGACCGATGCTGGTGACGCCCGGCACGCACAACCGCGAGGTATGGAACCATCACGGCGACGACGGATGCTTTGCCGGCCTGATCGATCCCGATCTCATCAAGAACGAAATCGAACGCGCGGTGCCGTGCATGGGCAAAGCCGGCAGCATGTCGTTCCACCATGTCCGCGCGTTGCACGGATCGGCCATGAACACCTCGGATCGTCCGCGTAACCTTTTGTTGTACGAAGTCGCCGCCAGCGACGCCTGGCCGCTGATGGGTGTGAAGGATTTCGACGAGTTCAACAGCCGCCTGCTGTCCGGCGATCCCGTCATTGCGCCGCGGATGACCAACGTTCCGGTGCGGCTGCCGTTGCCGCCGGCCAAGCGGCAGGGATCGATTTACGAAACCCAGTCCGCCGCGAAGAAGTCCTACTTCACCCGCGCCGCCTGAAGCTTGCGAATGCGCCCGTGCCATGCGCGGGCGTCGACGAGACGACCTGTCCGACAAGACTTGTCTGACAAGAACTTGCGACGATCAAACAAAATGACAAAAAATCAAAACGGGGGAAACGATGACGGAGATCACAGCGAAGACTGACAATCGCACGCGCTTGCGCGTGATCCTGGCGGCCAGTATCGGGTCCGCGCTCGAATGGTACGATTTCTTCCTGTACGGCACCGCCGCCGCATTGGTGTTCGGCGAACTGTTCTTTCCCAAGAGCGATCCGGTGGTCGGCACCCTGCTGGCGTTCCTGACCTTCGGCGTCGGCTTCGTGGTGCGGCCGCTCGGTGGCATCCTGTTCGGTATCATGGGCGACCGCTTCGGGCGTAAACCCGTATTGGTGGCGACGCTGCTGATGATCGGCGTCGGCACCACGCTGATCGGCGTGCTGCCGACCTACGCCCAGATCGGTTATTGGGCGCCGGCGCTGCTCGTCGCGATGCGCGTCATACAGGGATTGGGAGCGGGCGCCGAATATGGCGGTGCCGTGATCTTCCTGGTCGAGAATGCGCCACCAAAGCACCGTGGCTTCTGGGGCAGCTTTGCGCCGCTCGGCGTCTCCATCGGCAATCTGCTCGCCGCCGGCGCCTTCGCGCTGGTGACGCTTCTGCCGCGCGAAGACCTGATGTCGTGGGGCTGGCGTATTCCGTTCCTGGCGAGCTTCCTGCTGATCGTGGTTGGCATCTACGTTCGCCTGAAGATTACGGAGACTCCGGTGTTCACCGAAGCCGTGCTCGCGCGCGGTAAGGTCGAACGCAACCCGGCGATGGAAGCGTTGAAGCGGCATCCGCGAAACTTCCTCGTGGTACTGGGGGCGCGGCTCGCCGAAAACGGGCTGGGCTATCTGTTCCCGGTGTTCGGGCTCAGCTACGTCATCACGACGCTTGGCGTGCCCAGATCTGAAGCGCTGAGCGCGTTGATGCTGGCCTTCGTCATCGAGCTATTCACCATCGTCGGCTTCGCTACGCTCTCTGATCGCATCGGCCGTCGCCCTGTCTATATGTTCGGCGCGCTCGCCGGCATTGCCTGGGCGTTCCCGTTCTTCTGGCTGGTCGGCACGAAAGAGTGGATTTGGATCGCGGTCGCCTTCATCGGTGCGCGCGCCGTGGTGACGGCGGCGATGTTCGGACCGCAGGCCGCCTACTTCGCCGAACTGTTCCCACCGCAGCGGCGTTTCGCCGGATTCGCGTTCGCACGTGAGCTGGGTTCACTGCTCGCCGGTGGTCCGGCGCCGTTCCTGGCAGCGGCGCTGGTCGCGTGGTCGGGAAGCTGGTGGCCGGTCGCCTGCTACGCGGCCTTCCTCGCGGCGTGCACCGCGTTTGCGATCTGGTGCGGTCCGGAGACCTATGAGGAGAGCATCACAATCGACAACACCACGGATGGTGTCGCCATGCGGGCGGTGGCGATGCCGCAGCACGCCACGTAGCCGATGGCGCAGCAGCTGCGCATCCTGCAGTCGCTCTGGGCGATGGAGCGGCGGCGGGCCGATGCAGCGGAGTGGCCGCTGCAGACTCAGCTTGCGATGATCCACGACGCCGGCTTCGACGGTGCCGGCGTCCGGTTCATCGATCCTGATTACGCCGGGGAGGTTACTTCCTTCCTGAGCGACCACGGGATGATCTGGCAGGCGCAGTGCTATCCGACCGATGTCGACGATCTGAAGCCGGTGCTGGAGCTGGTGGCGCGGCTTGGCGCCGACCACGTCAACTTGCAGCCCAACGTTCGTCCGCAGCGGATTGAAGCCTGCATTCCGCTGCTGGAGGGCTGGCGCCGGCTGGGGGAGCAGGCCGGCGTCGCCGTGCATGTGGAAACCCACCGCGACCGCATGACCACCGACCTGTTTTTCACACTGCAGCTGCTGGATTGCTTTCCAGACCTGCGGCTGACCGCCGATGTCTCGCATTATCTCGTCGGCCGCGAATTCGCATGGCCGGTGGACGAGGTGAATCACGCGATGATCCACCGCATTCTCGATCACAGCTGGGGAATCCACGGACGGATCGCCAGCCGGGAGCAGGTGCAGATATCGCTCGGCTTTCCGCAACATCAGGGATGGGTCGATCTGTTCATGGGTTGGTGGGAATATGCCATCCGCTCCTGGCGCAAACGCGCGGGTCCCGATGCGGTGCTGACCTTCCTGTGCGAGCTCGGCCCGCCGCCCTATGCCATCACCGGGCCTGACGGCGCGGAATTGTCGGATCGCTGGCAGGATGCGCTGCGAATGAAGGATATGATCAAGGCGCTATGGCAGCGTATCGTGGAGGAGAATGCGCATCCGCGATGACAGCCAGAACGAATCTGGCCCCGATATGCCCTCGTCCGCGAATATATCGAGAATCCGACGCGTTTTTTGGACTCACAACGAGAAAGGCGCCCTGCGAGGGGCGCCTTTAACATTGTCGCAGACCCGATTCGGACATCGGGGGGCAACGATTTCGCTTCGAAAACCTGTGATGTTTGCAGATCGAGTGTTTGCCGGGCGAGATTTTCTTTAAAAATTACGAAACTGACGGAACTTTTCGCCCCGGAGCGAATATGCATTGGCCCGGATAGCGTTCGGAGCGGCTCCCTTGGCCGTGATGCCCGGGGAGAAGAGCTTCGATATCCGCGGTTCTCGCGCGATCGATCAGCTAGGTGCGGGAGCCACTGGGGAGATACAGTGTTCAATAGAAACGACGAGACGGCGCGGATTGGCGCGCTGCAGAGCGCGATTTTCAACAGTGCCAACTTCTCCAGCATCGCGACCGACGCCAAGGGCGTCATCCAGATCTTCAACGTCGGCGCCGAGCGCATGCTCGGCTATGCCGCCGCCGAGGTCATGAACAAGATCACGCCGGCTGACATTTCCGATCCGCAGGAGCTGATCGCGCGCGCCAAGGCGCTGAGCGTCGAACTCGGAACCCCGATCACGCCGGGCTTCGAAGCTCTGGTGTTCAAGGCCTCGCGCGGGATCGAGGACATCTACGAACTGACCTACATCCGCAAGGATGGCAGTCGGTTTCCCGCGGTGGTGTCGGTCACGGCGCTGCGCGACGCGCAGGACGTCATCATCGGCTACCTCCTGATCGGCACCGACAACACCGCGCGCAAACTTGCGGAAGAAGCGCTGCTCCAGGCGGGGGCTCTGCAAAGCGCGATCTTCAACAGCGCCAACTTCTCCAGCATTGCCACCGACGCCAAGGGTGTCATTCAGATCTTCAACGTCGGCGCCGAGCGGATGCTCGGCTACGCCGCCGCCGAGGTGATGAACAAGATCACGCCCGCCGACATTTCCGATCCGAGGGAACTGATCGCCCGCGCCAAGGCGCTGAGCGTCGAACTCGGAACCCCGATCACGCCGGGCTTCGAGGCCCTGGTGTTCAAGGCCTCGCGCGGGATCGAGGACATCTACGAGCTGACCTACATCCGCAAGGATGGCAGCCGGTTCCCGGCGGTGGTGTCCGTCACGGCACTGCGCGACGCCAAGGACGTCATCATCGGTTACCTCCTGATCGGCACCGAACTCAAGGCGGGAGCCCTGCAGAGCGCCATCTTCAACAGCGCCAACTTCTCCAGTATCGCCACCGACGCCAAGGGCGTCATTCAGATCTTCAACGTCGGCGCCGAGCGGATGCTGGGTTTCGCGGCGGCCGACGTGATGAACAAGATCACGCCGGCCGATATTTCCGATCCGCAGGAACTGATCGCGCGCGCCAAGGCGCTCAGCGTCGAGCTCGCAACCCCGATCACGCCGGGCTTCGAGGCCCTGGTGTTCAAGGCCTCGCGCGGGATCGAGGACATCTACGAATTGACCTATATCCGCAAGGATGGCAGCCGATTCCCCGCCGTGGTGTCGGTCACGGCGCTGCGCGACGCGCAGGACGTTATCATCGGCTATCTGCTCATTGGCACCGACAACACCGCACGCAAGCTGGTCGAAGAAGAGCAAAAGAAGTCCGATCAACGTCTGCGTGACCAGCAATTCTACACCCGCTCGCTGATCGAATCCAACATCGACGCGATCATGACCACCGATCCGTCCGGCATCATCACCGACGTCAACAAGCAGATGGAGGCGCTGACCGGCTGTACGCGCGACGAGTTGATTGGCGCGCCGTTCAAGGGCTATTTCACCGATCCGGAGCGGGCCGAGGCTGCAATCAAGCGCGTGCTCAGTGAAAAGTCGGTCACGGACTACGAACTGACGGCGCGTGCCCGTGACGGCAAGCAGACGGTGGTGTCCTACAATGCAACCACCTTTTACGACCGGAACCGTACCCTGCAGGGCGTCTTCGCCGCGGCGCGCGACGTTACCGAGCGCAAGCGGGTGGAGGCGGAATTGCAGCAGGCCAAGGCCGCCGCCGAGAGCGCGAGCCGGACCAAATCGGATTTTCTGGCGAGCATGAGTCATGAGATCCGGACGCCGATGAATGCGATCATGGGTATCGCGGACCTGCTGGCCAAGACCACTCTCTCGCCAGAGCAGGACAAATACGTCCAAATCTTTCGCCGCGCCGGCGACAATCTGCTGAATCTCATCAACGACATCCTCGATCTCTCCAAGGTCGAAGCCTCGCAGCTCGAGCTGGAGCGGACCGGCTTCTCCTTGAACGATCTCCTGGAGAAGGTGACGGAGATGGTGGCGCTCCGGGCCAGCGAAAAGGGATTGGCCATGGTGTACGAGATCGCGCCTGGCGTGCCCAACGACCTGGTCGGCGACCCAACACGGCTTCGCCAGGTGCTGCTCAATTTGCTTGGCAACGCGATCAAGTTCACCCAATCGGGCGCAGTAACCCTGCAGGTTACACCGGACGCGGATCCTTCCGTCCCGACCGCGTTGCGGTTCACGATATCGGACACCGGCATCGGCATCGCGCGCGAGAAATTGGGCCAGGTGTTTGAACGCTTCACACAAGCCGATTCATCGACCACGCGCAGGTTCGGCGGCTCGGGGCTGGGGTTGACGATTTCGAGACGCCTGGTGGAACTGATGGGCGGGCGCATCTGGGTCGAGAGCGAAGTTGGGAAAGGCAGCGTGTTTGGTTTTGCGGTACCGTTCGAGATCTCCGCCACGGTCAATCGGCCGGCGGCCGTTCCGATCGGTACGGATCTCGAACTGCCGCTGCCGGCGCTGCGAATTCTGCTGGCGGAAGACTCTCCGGACAATTGCATCATCACGATAGCCTATCTGGAGGACACGCCGTACCGGGTACAAATCGCCGAGACCGGGGCCATCGCCTGTAAGATGTTTGAGGCCGGACACTACGACCTCGTCCTGATGGACCGTCAAATGCCGGTGATGGACGGACTGACCGCGACGCGGACGATTCGAGCGTGGGAGCAGGCGAACCATCGGTCGCCCACGCCGATCATTGCACTGACGGCCTCCGCCCTGAAGGGCGATCGGGAAACGTGTTTGGCGGCGGGATGCACGGCTTTTTTGACGAAGCCCATCAAACAAGAAGTGCTGCTGCAGGCGATCAGGGAGCACTCCCTGGTCGCACCTTCGTCGTCGAAAGACGAAAGCAACCGGATAGGCCTGCTCGGTTTGAGTGCTAATTCCAAATCCGCAATCCGGGTCCCCGCGTATCTGCGGAACTGCAAGCAGAATGTCATCGTGATGTTGGACGCCCTGGATCGCGTTGATTTCGAGACAGTGACGAGTCTGGGGCACCAGATGATGGGCTCCGGGGGCATGTTCGGCTTCCAGACAATTACCGACATCGGCAGATCCATTGAACAGGCTGCCGAGAGCTCCGATTCCGATGCGTCGCGCAAGTGGGTGGGTGCGTTGTCCATCTATCTGGATGGTGTCGAGATCATTTCCAGCTAGAGCCTCGTTCCGATGGAATCGGACACGATGCCGTTCGTGCCGCTTCGTCCGACGCAGGCCTCTCACGTTGTCCGGAGCGTGCGACCGGCGACTATGTGACGGGGCACGCGCACTGCGCCATACAGAAAAAAGGCGCCCCGCGAGGAGCGCCTTTGGCATTGTCGCAGTAACGCGCTTCGGCGTTACAGCGAATAGTACATGTCGAACTCGACCGGGTGAGGGGTCATTTCGTAGCGTTCGACTTCGGTCATCTTCAGCTCGATATAAGCGTCGATGAAGTCGTCGTCGAACACGCCGCCGTTCTTGAGGAACGCGCGGTTCTTGTCGAGGCTTTCCAGCGCTTCGCGCAGGCTGCCGCACACGGTCGGGATCTGCTTCAGTTCTTCCTTCGGCAGATCGTAGAGGTCCTTGTCCATCGCCGGACCCGGATCGATCTTGTTCTTGATGCCGTCGAGGCC